>JBCCKB010000155.1:0-8038 GCA_039027595.1 Pseudomonadota bacterium
GCATGCAAGAGGTCAGGGGTTCGACTCCCCTTGGCTCCACCAAAATTCTCTAAGCGCTTGCAATCACTGTAACCACCTGCATTCGCAGGTGTATTTTCGCTGCCTGTTACAGTTAGGTGTTACAGTGGCGGCTCTTAAAAAATGCCAGGACACCCCCGATTGCACCGCCGAGGAACCACCTACCACCATCATGTCCAAACGGGGCCTGAGAGTTGCGAAGACACGGCCCCCAGAAGGCTGGTAAGAGCTCGGGAAAGCCGCGAGCCACCAGGTCACCTGCAACACAGCTGTTCGCGTCGAATGCCTTGAAGCGAATTCTATCGCTGTCGCCTGGACTATGAACTGACCGTGCTCACCACAGGCTGGTCAGCACAATCAGCATGGACGCTTCCGCGCAGCTTTCGATCTCTTCGAGCGTTCGATAGGCGGGCTTGCTCGTGTCTTCAATCAGATGTGCGGGAAAGCACTCCTAAAGAGCTTTGTCGAACACTTGCGTCAGGGCTTCTATCGTATCGCCTAGGTCCTCTTTGCCCCGGTGCTTCGCTCAATTATCAAGGAACCGGAGTGTATCGTTCCGAAGGCGGCCCAGCCCGATCAGGTGGACCCAGCGCCGCGCGAGACCGGTATCGCCGTCTTCGAAGACATCGCTGTTCCTGCGCCTTCGCAGGCGGCGTGCGGCGCCGATCAAGGCCCTGGCTGCCAGGTACTCGCCAAAGCCCTTGTGAATGAAATTGTCCAGAACGCTCGGACACACGGTGATCGCTCCCTCGTGGCGCCGGCGAGCCCTCTGACGTTTGCATCGTGCCGGACCCAAGACATTTCTTGATCTTGTGCGAAATTGCCAAGCCAAGTTTTGTCGCCGTCCGTCCGCCGGGAGCTGCGGCGCGGGCAGCACGTGCCACTTTGGCTTCAAGGGCAAGCCGCTCCGCCTGTTCTTGGTCTTCGTCACGAGCTGCTTTTCCCGCTTTATGGGCATCGGCAGCGGATCCGACTCTATCCACAGCCCGCGCGGCCCACCAACAACTCCGACCACGACGGACGCGATGCTACCGTCTGGGTCTAGACGATTGATTGGATCATGTATCCCGTAGCCATACGGATTGGTTGCTAAACCCGTGATCTGCGCCTCCTACCCGTACGGATGAATAAACAGCCCAAGCGCCGGGTCGTGGTGGCGGGCGATGCGGTATTGGAGACCTGTACCGGCAACAGTTTGAAATCAGCATCATGGCCGTGTCTGAGTACCAAATCCAACTCTTGCTGCATCCGATCAATATCGATCAGGTCGCGCATCGTTCTTGCAAGCTCGATGACGCCGGAGGCGTCGCGTCAGATGCTTGGCCTAAAACATGGCCGCGGGGAGCCACGTTGCCAACGCGGGCCAAACCCACACGGCCCCGACGCCAGCCGCTTGCAGGAGGATGAACGGCGCGACGCCGCGGTAGATCTGCCACGTCGTGACTTCCTTCGGGGCGACACCACGCAGGTAGAACAGTGAGAAACCGAAAGGTGGCGTCAGAAAGGAGGTCTGCAAGTTAATGGCCAGGATCACGCCCAGCCAGATCGGATCGTGGCCCAAGAGGATCAGCGTGGGCGCCACGAGAGGCAGAACGATCACCGAGATTTCAACAAAGTCCAAGAAGAACCCCAGGATGAAGACAATCAGCATCGTGACAAGAAGCGCGCCATTCGCGCCGCCGGGCAGGTTTTGTAGCCAGTGGGCAATCCGCTCCTCACCACCGAGGCCGATGAAGACAAGTGAAAACATGCCCGCCGCGAGGATCGTGGCGAAGATCATCGCGGTCATCGTCATGGCCGAGGTGGCAGCCTCGTGCAGAACACGGTGTTGCAAGAGGTTGCGCATGGCGGCGAGCAGCGAGACGACACCCAGGGCGGCAAGACCAATATAGGCCACACCCGCCATGAGTTGCGAACCTGAAAGATCCTCGCGTTGCAGGCGTACCGGATAGAGACCAGAGGTGATAGCTAGAAGCACAAATGCGCCAGCACCGAGGAGGATCAATCCCCCATGGCGCGGGTGTCGGGCGCCCGCGAGCATGAGGGCGCCCACGGCGCCGACAGAAGCGGCCTCCGTCGGTGTGGCAAGCCCGCCCAGAATCGATCCCAGAACCGCGAGGATCAAAAGCACGGGAGGAAGGACGGCGCCGACCACCTCCCGGGGGCTCGCGGCTTGATCACCCGGTGGCGCGGGCGGCATATCCCTAGGTCGCAGGGCCGCCCGGATCAGAACGTAAGCAAGGTAGAGTGTGACGAGGGTGAGGCCCGGAAACAGGGCGGCCGCGAAAACCTGACCAAGCGATAGCGTCTCGACCGTGAATTTCCCCTGATCATATTGCGCCTGCTGATAGGCATTCGACATGACGTCGGCGAGGATAATGAGCAAGGTGGATGGAGGGATGATCTGGCCGAGCGTGCCTGCGGTGCAGACGATGCCAGATGCCACGCACGGATCGTAGCCAGACCGCAGCATCGTCGGCAAGGCGATCAGCCCCATCGCGACAACGGTTGCGCCGACGATCCCGGTGGAGGCGGCAAGAAGCGCGCCAACGAAGATGACCGAGACCCCCAGCCCTCCGCGCAAACCGCGAAACGCGCGTCCCATGGTTTCCAACAGGTCTTCCGCGATACGGCTCTTCTCGAGCAGGGCGCCCATGAACACAAAGAGCGGGATCGCGATCAGGACCTGATTGGTCAGGAGACCAAACACCCGCTGACCGAACGCGCCGAGCAGAGAGATGTTCATCCCACCCAGCGCCCAACCAAGATAGGCAAAGGCCACAGCCACGCCTGCGATGCTGAAGGCTACGGGAAACCCCGCGAGGATCACGATTACGAGGGCAGCAAACATCGCCAGGTCTAGAAAGGCGATCAAGGGCGATCTCCCCCGCATACCAGGCGGATCAGCGCGGCAATCGACTGAAGCATAATCAGCGCACAAAAAAGTGGGATGAGAGATTTCAGCAAGAACACGGCCTCGATCCCGCCGACGGAAATTGGACCCTCAAGAATTCTCCAAGAGTTGCGGACCGAGGGCCATGACCAATACGCGAGGGCAGCCATCGAGGGCAGAAGCAGACATAGATGACCGAGGATATCGATTCGTCGGCGCATGCTCTTGGTGGTCTTCGCGTAGAACACATCGACGCGGACGTGTTTGTCGACGAGAAGCGTGTATCCGGCCGCAAGCATGAATAGCGCTGCGTGAAGGTAAAGCACAGTTTCCTGGACCCAGATCGCGTTCACCCCAAACACATATCGACCAATTACGATGCCGAACTGGATCAAGACCATGACCAGCAGAAACCACCGCACCAAGAGCGCCAAATGCACATTTAGCGCATCAATGAGATCCGCGATACGCTGCATGCCCCGAGCCTAGTCAAATTCAGTGAGCGCGCCGAGATCGGCCCGGCGCGCCGTTTGGTTCAATAGCCCATTACCGTCGCTCGGGCATTCATCTGACCGTTGTCGGCATAGGTCATGTAGCCACCCACGCTGTCCCGATAGGCGACGAAGCTCTCGGCAATCTGTTTGACCAGGTCATCATCGTCCTGGCGCAGCTCGTCGATCACTTCGGCCCCCGCGGCGCCCATGGCCTCGATCACCTCCGCCGGGAACATCTTGACCTGAACGCCGTCCTCATCGACCAATTTTTTCAGCGAAGCCGCATGTTTAGTGGTGTATTCCGTCCATACCGGGTTGTAGAGGCTCTCGCACGCAAGCGAGACAGCTTGCCTCAGGTCGTCGGGCAAGGCTGAATACACCTCGGCGTTCACGCCGCATTCCTCGGCTGACGATGGCTCGCCGACGCCAGGCCAGTAGTAGTTCTTGGCGACCTGTTGATAGCCGAGCGCGCTATCAGTCCAGGGCCCGATGAACTCACCTGCATCTAGCGCACCGGTCTGAAGCGCCTGGAACATCGCGGGACCGCTCATGGCCTCGGCCGCCATTCCCAACTTGGCGCACATTTCAGAGGCCAGGCCCGTGGTGCGGAACTTCAGACCCTTAAGGTCCTCGACCGACGAAATCTCGGTACGGAACCAGCCGCCCCATTGTGGTCCGGAATTGCCGCAAAGAAACGGTTTGATACCAAAGCGCGCATACATCTCGTCGTATAAGGCCTGGCCACCGCCATGGTAGAGCCAGCCAAACTGCTCATCGGCGCGCAAGCCAAAGGGTTGTGAGCCAAACAGCAGGATGCCCTTGGATTTGGAGCCCCAATACGCCGGCACGGCGTGATACAGTTCGGCCGTCCCTTCGCTAACCGCATCGAAGACGCCACGCCCGGGGACGATCTCACCCGCCGCGAAAAGCTGAACCTCGATCCGGCCGCCCGACAAGGTGGTAATCCGATCTGCCAGCAGCTGGGCGGCGACACCCGGTCCCGGCAGGTTCTTGGGCCAAGCCGTGACCATCCTCCACTGCTGCACATCTTGTGCAATTGCCGGAGCTGCCAGAGGCACAGCCATGCCCCCAACGGCGCCAGCCTTTAGAAAGCGTCTTCTGTCCATGTTAGTCATCCCTGTTTTGGTTGCTTTTCATCAGTTTCCAAGAATGCCGGGGAGCCGCAGACCATGCTCCCGAGCGCAATCGAGGGCGCTTTGGTAACCCGCGTCGGCATGCCGCCAGACACCCGACGCAGGGTCGTTCCACAGCACCCGTTCAAGCCGCTTGGCGGCCTCTGGCGTCCCGTCGGCAACGATCACGACGCCAGCGTGCTGGCTAAACCCCATCCCGACACCTCCGCCGTGGTGCAGAGATACCCAAGTGGCGCCGCTGGCGGTGTTGATCAGCGCGTTGAGCAAGGGCCAGTCGCTAACCGCGTCGGAGCCGTCTTTCATCGCCTCGGTTTCACGGTTGGGCGAAGCAACGGATCCGGCATCAAGGTGATCGCGACCAATGACAACCGGGGCCTTCAACGCGCCGCTTGCGACCATCTCATTGAACTTCAGTCCTGCCCGGTGCCTATCGCCAAGGCCGATCCAACAAATGCGCGCCGGCAGGCCCTGGAACGCGATGCGCGCGCGCGCCATGTCGAGCCACGTGTGTAAATGACCGTTTTCGGGAAACAGCTCTTTCATTGCGGCATCGGTCTTGTGGATATCCTCGGGGTCACCCGAGAGCGCGCACCAACGGAAAGGGCCGATGCCCCTGCAAAACAGCGGTCGGATATATGCTGGGACAAAGCCTGGAAAGTCAAAGGCGTTTTCCAGCCCTTCTTCCAGTGCGACCTGTCGGATGTTGTTGCCGTAATCAAGCGTTGGCACCCCATCATTCCAGAAGTCCACCATCGCTTGGACATGCTCCTTCATTGAGGCACGGGCCGCGGCCTCGGTGGCCTTCGGATCGCTCTCGCGCTTGGCCCGCCACTCGGCAAGCGACCACCCCTGCGGCAGATAGCCGTTTAGCGGGTCGTGCGCACTGGTCTGATCGGTGACGATATCAGGGCGGACACCGCTGAGTTGGATTTCGGGGAAAATATCGGCGGCATTGCCCAAAAGACCCACTGACTTGGCCTGCCCGGCCTTGGTCCAGCGGTCGATCATCTCAAGGGCGTCACCCAGTGTCTCGGCCTTCTCGTCCAGATACCGTGTGCGCAGCCGGAACTCGATGCTGTCAGGATTGCACTCCACCGCGAGACAGCAAGCCCCAGCAAACACGGCCGCAAGGGGCTGCGCGCCGCCCATCCCACCAAGGCCAGCCGTGAGTATCCACTTCCCCGAAAGATCGCCCCCATAGTGCTGGCGTCCGGCCTCGGCAAAGGTCTCATATGTCCCTTGCACAATGCCCTGGGTGCCGATGTAGATCCATGATCCAGCGGTCATTTGGCCATACATCATCAACCCCTTTTTATCGAGATCATTGAAGTGATCCCAATTGGCCCAATGGGGCACGATATTCGAGTTGGCGATTAGGACCCGAGGCGCGTCCGCGTGTGTACCAATGATGGCAACCGGTTTGCCGGACTGAACGACAAGGGTTTCGTCGAGTTCGAGGTCCTTTAGGCCGGCCACAATTCGATCAAAGTCCTCCCACGTGCGGGCCGCGCGACCGATCCCACCGTAAACAACAAGTTCATGTGGGGCCTCGGCCACGTCTGGGTGCAAGTTGTTCATCATCATCCGCATCGGCGCCTCGGTCAGCCAGCTTTTGGCCGTGATCTCAGGTCCAGTTGGAGGATAGACATCGCGGATGTTGTGGCGGGACTTCATCATTCGGGTCTCCAGCGGATCAGACGGTCCAGGATCGTCTTTAGGTGAGTACGAAGGGCCGCCGCACGCTCAGGTAAATATGTCCAGGGCGGGACTTCTTGCATGTATGTGGATTGGGCCAGCTCCATCTGAAGCGCATGCTGAGCCGCCGCCGGCCGACCATGGTGGCGTGTGGTCCAACCGCCCTTGAAGCGTCCGTTGAGCACGCTCGTGTAACCGCGAGCGCGTCTGCATATTTCGTCCACGTCGCTTTCGATCGACGATGCGCACGTGTCGCCGTTGTTTGTGCCCGTGTTGAAGTCGGGCAAGCGGCCCTCGAAGAGGAACGGGATCTCGGACCGGATTGAGTGGCAATCAAAGAGTATGGCAAATCCATTCCGAGCCTTGACCCGCGCAATCTCCGCGTTCAATGCGGAGTGGTAGGGTGCGTGGTAGGCCACCGTTCGCTGCTCTGTTTCCTTCTGCCCGGGGGCCTGTCCGCTCCGCCAGATGGCGCGCCCTTCGAAGTCGGTGGTGGGAACAAGTCGCGTGGTGTTTTGACCGGGATAAAGGCTCACGCCACTTGGGTCACGATTGACGTCAATCACGTAGCGGTGGAGCGTGGTTCGCACGCGCGTGACGTCGCTCACAAGACCGTCGTAAAGGTCTTGGACGTGCCAGTCTGTATCTGCGAGCATGCGGCCCGTTTCGTTAAGTTGGCCCCAAATCTCGGGCGGCACGTCGGTGCCGGTATGTGGCAGGCCGAGGATCAACGGGCTGTTGCCCTGGGTGATTTCCAGAAACCTCATAGCGCGATTTCGGCGCCGGTCGCTTGGGCCAGCGCATCGCTCCTTACCAGCTCCGCGCTCGCCTCGATGTCCGGGGCCAGATAACGGTCGGATGTGAGCGCGGGTACCACGCGGCGAATTGCGGCCAGTCCTCTTTGCAGGCGCTCAGATGTGACGAGCGGCGCGCGTGCCTCGATCCCCTGGGCGGCGCAAATTGCTTCGACCCCGATAATCACCGCAAGGTTGTCGAGCATCCGGTGCAGCCGAAACGCGCCATGGGCGGCCATGCTCACATGATCTTCCTGGTTTGCGGAGGTCGGGGTACTGTCGGTGGAACACGGATTGGCGAGATGTTTGTTCTCGCTCATGAGCGCGGCGGTCGTGACTTCGGCGATCATAAATCCTGAATTCAGACCAGGGTCAGGAGCCAAGAACGGCGGCAGGTCATAGCTCAGCGCCGGGTCGACCATCAAAGCCACGCGGCGCTGGGAAATGGCGCCTATCTCGGCCAGGGCCAACGCCATGATATCGGCGGCGAACGCCACTGGTTCTGCATGGAAATTACCACCGGACAAGATCCCGTTTTGGGTCACTAGCGGATTGTCAGTGACCGCATTCGCTTCGATCTCAAGCGTCCTTGCGGCCTGGCGCAAGAGATCCAGAGCCGCGCCAGCAACCTGTGGTTGGCAACGGATGCAGTAAGGGTCTTGCACCCGCGAATCTCCGTCACGATGGCTTTCGCGGATCTCACTGCCCGTCATGAGGTTCGACATCGCGGTAGCAATGTCGATCTGGCCCTGGTGCCCCCGCAACGCGTGGATTTCTGGGCGCAAGGGTTGGGTCGAGCCCATGATTGCGTCCGTTGACATCGCGGATGTGACCGTGACGGCGCGGACCATGCGCGGCGCGTCAAAAAGGGCTGCCAAGGCCACGGCAGTTGAGAACTGCGTGCCATTGATCATCGCGAGCCCCTCCTTGGGGCCGAGGACCAGCGGGGCAAGCCCGGCTTTTTGAAGTGCGGCGCGACCCGGCAGCCGC
>JBCCKB010000156.1:0-8025 GCA_039027595.1 Pseudomonadota bacterium
CGCGCATAGCCCCAGGCCACAGCATCATGTCGGGCGGTGCCGCCCCTTGGCTGCCAGAGCGCGCCCAGGACAGGATAGCGGGGCCCCCGGATCTCGATGATCGGGCAAAGCTCCTTGACGCGCTCCGGGCCAATGAACTCGGTCTCGACGCCTTGGAGCGAGTTTGCGTGTGCCGTGCGCTTATAGCCCCGGATCTCGTGCTCGGTCTGGGCGAGCATCATCACGCCACGGGGGCTGAACATCACATTGTAGTTCAGATCCTGGCTCATCGTCTCGTAGAGCGAGCGGGCCTTCTCGTAGATCGCCGCGGAGGGATCCTGGAGGTAATTCGAGCGGATGATCGTGGTGTTCCGGCCCGTGTTGCCGCCGCCCAGCCAGCCTTTCTCGAGGACAGCCACGTTCTTGATCCCGTGGTTCTTGCCGAGGTGATAGGCCGTCGCGAGCCCGTGCCCGCCCGCGCCGATGATGACAATGTCATATCGCTTCTTCGGCTCGGGCGACGCCCAAGCGCGCTCCCAGCCCAAATGATGCTTGAAAGCTTCACGAGCGACGGCAAAAACGGAATAGCGCTGCATGGCAGCTCCCCCCGGGGCGAACCTGCCGGGTCGCGCCCGGCGGATCATCTTTTGGACTGCTGACGAACGGAGGCCAAGCCGCGAGCGGCAGATTTCGCAGGGAATGCGACATTGGGAGGCAGAGAGACGCGCGCGCAGGCCTTCCGCCCGAGCACAACTGGCCTTAGATGGGCCCTATGGTCTTCTGGGCGATCTCCCTTTGCCTGGCGGCGATCGCCGCGTTAACGCTCGTTCGCGCACTGGCGCGCGACGATGCCGACGACGGCAAGGACGTGCCCCACGACATTCGGGTTTACCGCGATCAGCTTCGTGAGGTTGACCGCGATTTGGCGCGAGGAGTGGTGACCGAGGCCGAGGCCGAGGCCATAAGAACCGAGGTTTCTCGCAGACTCTTAGACGCCGACAAGGCGGGCAAGCACCACGAAGGATCGGGAGCGGACGGACGGGGACGCCCGCGCCTGGCCTCGATCCTGGTGGCGCTACTCGTCGTGGGGGGCGGAACCGGGCTGTACTCGCTCCTCGGCCAGCCGGGATACCAGGACTTGCCGCTTGATCGCAGGATTGCCCTTGCCGAGGAGATCCGCGCGACGCGGCCAGCGCAGGCGGACGCCGAGGCGACGGCCACCCCTGCTCCGGCCCAAGGTGCCGAAGCCGACGCAAGCTACGTTGCCTTGATCGAGCAACTTCGTACCGCCGTGGCAGAGAGGCCAGAGGACCTCGAAGGCGTCCAGCTTCTGGCCCGACACGAAGCGCGGCTCGGGAATTTTCAGGCGGCCCATGCGGCACAAGCCCAGGTGATCGCGCTCAAGGGCGGCACAGCCACCGCGCAAGACTTCGTGGACCACGCCGAACTCCTGATTACCGCTGCGGGCGGGTATGTATCCCCCGAGGCGGAGGCAGCGCTTGCCGCAGCCCTCCTGCGGGACCCCGCGCACCATGTCGCACGCTATTATTCGGGGCTTCTGGCGATCCAGACCGGGCGGCCCGATATCGGCTTTCGGCTCTGGCAAAGGCTCCTTGCGGACAGCCCGGAAGGCGCGCCCTGGCTGCCGCCGATCCAGTCCCAAATCGGTGAACTGGCCGAGCTCGCCGGGGCTGACTTTTTTCCATCAGCTCTTTCGCCGGGACCAACATCCGAGGATGTTGCGGCGGCTGAGGACATGGACGCCGACGCGCAGATGGCCATGATCGAGGGCATGGTTTCGGGCCTCGCTGAGAGGCTCGCCACGGAAGGAGGAACGCCGCAGGATTGGGCCCGCCTGATCCAGGCGTACGGCGTTCTTGGGCGTACCGAGCAGGCACGGGCTATCTGGCGCGAAGCCCAGGCAACCTTTCCGGCTGATGTTGTCGAAACAACGATCTTGGGGGCCGCACAGGCCGCTGGCCTAGCCCAATGATCTTTGAAGATATTGTCGATTTCGCCGACATGCTCGGTCCGGGCCGCGGAATTGCGGGGCTCGACTTGGGCGAAAAGACGCTGGGCGTTGCGGTCTCGGACCCGCTTTTGTCGATCGCGACGCCGCTTGAGACGATCCGGCGACGGAAATTCTCCTTGGATGGCAAGAAGCTCCTGGAAATTGCCGAGCATCGGGCACTTGGTGGGTTTATCCTCGGATTGCCGCGCAACATGGACGGAAGTGAGGGCCCTCGGTGCCAATCTACCCGCGCATTTGCGCGTAACCTGGCTGGTCTGACCGATGCACCAATCTCATTCTGGGACGAACGACTGTCCACCGTCGCGGCCGAAAAGGCGCTGCTAGAGGCGGATACGTCGCGAGCGCGTCGGAAAGAGATTATCGACCATGTGGCAGCGGGCTATATCCTTCAGGGCACGCTGGACCGGATCCGGCACCTGAGGCAAAGCGCATGAACGACGGTATTTGGCGACGAGACGAGGTCGAGAGCCCTTGCGTGAAGATCTGCGTCATCCATCCAGAAACGCGGCTATGTACTGGTTGCGCGCGGTCCATAGACGAGATCACCACCTGGTCGCGCCTGACGCCCGAGGCCCGCAGCGCAATCATGGACGACCTGCCGAACCGGAACCCAACCCCCAAAGGCCGCCGTGGCGGACGAGCGGGGCGCATGTCGCGATAAAGTCCCTGCTCCGTTTTGGCTGGGTATGCCCTTGAGGCAAGATGACATCGTTCTTTAGAACATGAGGCCGGTGCGGGCGGGCAGACAAATCACCGTATCCAAAAGAGATAACTAAAGGACTTCCGCAGTCTGAAGCGCCCGGGACTTCTTGCTCGACACCTCATTGAGCGCGCGCGACAGCTCTTTCATCGAGACGGGCTTTGTCAAAACAACATCGGAGATGTCCGCAGGTGCCCCGTGGGAGGATGCGGCCTCCGGGTAGCCCGACATGACAATGATCCCGAGGTCAGGGCGCATGTCTCGCACTTCCGCAGCAAGATCGGGCCCTTGCAGGTCGCCTGGCATCACGAGATCCGTGATCAGAACATCGAATTCCTCGTCACCGACGAAGGCTCTCAACCCCTCTGCGCCCGTGGCGCACTCACGCACGTCGTGTCCCAGCTCCTCGAGAAGCCTGCGGACCACGGCGCGGACCTTGTCTCCATCCTCGACCAGAAGGACGCGGAGCTTTGAGGTTGCAACTGGGATTGGGTCTTCCACGGGACCGACCGGCTGAACGGGATTGCCCGATGCAGGAAAGATCAACCGGACAGTGGTTCCGACACCGTCGCCAGAGACCAACCGGATCGCGCCTTTCGACTGGCGGACAAAACCGTGCACCATCGCAAGACCCATGCCCGAGCCCTCTCCCGCAGGCTTGGTCGTGAAGAAGGGCTCGAACGCCCTGCAAGCTGTCTCCTCACACATCCCGTCGCCATCATCGGAGACCGAGATCATCACGCAACGCCCTTCGGGCAGCGTTTGACCCGGTTCATCTCCAACCGCTACCTTGGGCGGACAATTCGCCGTCCGAATTACAAGCGAGCCACCTCCGCGCATTGCATCCCGTGCGTTTAGAGCAAGGTTCAAAATCGCGTTCTCCAACA
Source organism: Pseudomonadota bacterium (assembly GCA_039027595.1). GTDB lineage: Bacteria > Pseudomonadota > Alphaproteobacteria > Rhodobacterales > Rhodobacteraceae > Ovoidimarina. The sequence continues at coordinate 3,599 of JBCCKB010000156.1, forward strand.
GGGCCGGATCAACCTCGACGGGCCAAAGATCCGGCCCGCGCTGGAGCTCAATTCGGATGGACTCCGGGAGCGTTCGGCGCAGCAAGCGTTCCACTCGAGCAAGAACAGCGTTGAGATCGAGAACCTCGGGCTTGAGCGCCACCTTTCCGCTAAAGGTCAGCAGCTGCTGCGTTAGGGTTGCGCCTTGCCTGCAAGCCTCGATCGAATCCCCGCAGAGTTCCTGATCCTGTTCCGAAGCACCGGCCTGCAAGAGCTCCAGATTTCCAAGGATCACGGCGAGAAGATTGTTGAAGTCATGCGCCACACCCGCCGTCAACTTGCCCACCGCGTCGAACTTTTGCGCCTCAAAGAACAGCTGTTGGCTTTGGGCGAGCTGTTCCTTCAAGTGCACCTGCTCTGTAATGTCCACAAGCAGGGCACTCAGCTCAATTGTACCATCATCTCGCCGCGTTGGCTGGCCCCTACCCTGAAGCCACTTCTCCTCCCCCGATGGCGCGGTCAAACGGAACTCAACAAGCGCAGGTGTCAGGGTGCGGAGCGCAGTCTGAAGGGTCGCCGTCGTTTTTGGCCGATCTTCTGCATGAACAAGCGGCAATAGTGTTTGAGGATCCTTGCGTACGATGTCCGCATGTAGGCCCAATAGTTCCTCACACTGCGGATTTAGATACTCTAGCTCCTCACGGCCATCGGGATAAAAGCTATGCTGATACAGGGCTCCTGGGATTGACCTGGCCACATCCGACAATCGCTGCTCAGCCGCGCGGATTTGGCGCTCAGACGCGCGTATCGGTGTGAGGTCGAAATTGAAACCAACCATCCTGAGGGCAGTGCCGTCGTGGTCTCGAAATACGGTCCCATTGGCCTTGATATGCTTGATCTCGCCAGCAGGAGTTACAATTCGAAATTCGGTATCATAGGTATCGCCGCTTTCGATCGCGGATGAAACAAGGCGCATAACGCGTTTGCGGTCATCTTGGTGAATGAGTTCGGGGTAGGTCTCAATGTTAATATCGAACGTGGCCGGATCGATGCCGTAGAGCTTGTACTGCTCCCAATTCCACGAGGTTGTGCCCGTTGTGACGTCATAGTCCCAAATCCCAAGACCCGCGGACCGTGAGGCGAGCTCGAGACGCTCGGTCGTTTCGGCAACCTGAAGACGGTCCTTTAGTGCCCCGAACATAAAGCGCGTCACAGTCGCCATCACCGCGACAGCAGCAGCGCTTGCAAGGAGCGCTTCGGCCGTAATCTCGACCGTGCGCACTTGCCCTATAGCAGCGGACGAAGCCACGACACGCGCACCGACAAACGCGATCCAGCTGAGCGAGATAAGGCCAGTCGCTGCCATAAGATCTACCTTGGGCGCGCCGCCCCCACGCCGCAGCCAGTAGGCAAAGCCCGCACCGGCCAGCGCGTGGGCAAGATCACCCAGCATTCCGGCCTCTGACAGAGACCCGCCTTGCAACGCGTAAGTCAATGCGCCGACGCACACGGCGATGGCGCCACCCATAAATCCGGCAAGAAACCCAGCAAAGATCATTGGCGCAGCGCGCGTGTCCACCAGCGTTCCGTCGGGAAATGAAATCGGCACGTTCGAGACCAGAAAGCCCGTAAACCCCAGGACCAATCCAGCCAAGACCGTACCGCGAACGGAGGGGCCCCGGACGCCATCCAATTGCCCAGCAAAGGGGAACAGCGCGAGAACGGCAAAGACCAATAGCCCCACATTCTCGATTATCTGTATAATCAAACGTGCACCCTCTACCCCAAAAACCGAAAGCAGTACGCCGCAAGGTTATAGGGAACTTCATCCATTCGGAAACGAAAACACTCCAGATCTTTAGGGAGCTAGAAGCCAGGGCTCGGGATCAATCATCGGTCGAAAATAGGCGATCATCCGGCCTTCAGGGTCGCTACGGGCATCCTCTTCCCAAGGGGCGACACCGTGGAGCGACAATCTGTGTACCAGGTAGGCCTCGCCCGGTTTCGCGTGCACAATGACGCGCCGGCAGGAGGAGAAGATATCACGGCGTGCGGCGTGGTAGACCTCCGTGAGATCCGTTTCGGGCCACAGATGCACGGGTATTGGGGCCAGGGCAGCGCGCAGAGCGTCGGCGATGAGACGATGGCTTCCTTCCCAGACAACGAGTGGCGCCGCGCGCTCATCGGCCCAGGTCAACGGGAGCCCCAAAATGAAGGCATGGTGCTCTTGCGCCATGCGACGCCGGTCCGAGCCAACGGGCAAGATCCCGTCGACATGGGCGGCGTCGCGGTCACGCCGGTAGCGGAACGCCGCGTCGCTCTCGCCTTCGCGCGGCTTCGGATACCCAGGATACATCACCGAGACCTGGGCCCGATCCCAAGCATGTGGCCATTGGCCTTCGCTCACGAGTGTGTCCGCTGCCGGTCCCGCGAGAGGTACGCCATCAAGACCGCCTGAAGGTGCCGTATCGAGCACGTTCACCCCCACAAACCACGTGCCGGCGCACCGAAACCAGGCGCTGTTCGCCGGATCCCTCACTGCGGCACGTCCCGCCCTAAGAGCCGCTTCCGCCCATGCGCGGCTTCGATCATCGGCTGGAAAGAGCTTCCAGCCCTCTGGCCCCAGGACCTTCACGCGGCTCGTTTGCCCGCCACGCGTTCGAGGGCCTCGAGTACGACGCGACCATCCGCGCCGGGGCGGCTCGCATCCTCGCTCAACATCCGCCGCCAAGCCCGCGCGCCTGGGCGACCGGCAAACAGCCCCAGCATGTGCCGCGTGACCTGAAGAAGTCGCCCACCTTCGCTGAGATGCCGCTCGATATGTGGAAGCATTGCAAGCGCTGCGAACTCGCGGCCTTTCGATGCATCAGCGTCTCCGTAAATCTGCTGGTCAGCGTTTAGGAGGATGTCAGCCGGCGTATGATACGCCGCGCGACCGATCATGACGCCGTCCATTCCCTCGGCGAGCCAGGCGTGAGCCTGATCCAAGGTTTTAATGCCCCCATTGATCGTAACATGAAGGTCGGGAAAAGCGGATCTCATCTTCCGCACGAGGTCGTAGTCGAGCGGCGGGATCTCGCGATTCTCCTTGGGGCTCAAACCGCTAAGCGAAGCTTTTCGTGCGTGTATGATCACACGCTTGACGCCCGCATCCTGGATCCGCGCAAGAAAATCGGGAAGGACGACGGCTGGGTCTTGGGCGTCGACGCCGATCCTGCACTTAACAGTCACATCGCGAGGCTGCGCCTCGATCATTGCAGCGGCGCATTCGGCTACAAGCTCTGGGCGTTCCATCAGAATGGCGCCGAAACAGCCGGACTGCACGCGATCGGACGGGCATCCGACATTGAGGTTGATTTCGTAATAACCTTCTTCTGCGCCCATTGACGCGGCTTCGCCAAGCTCACCCGGGTCGGCACCGCCAAGCTGGAGGGCCACGGGATGCTCGGACGCCTCGAAGCGCAAGAGATGCCGTGCCCGGCCGCGCACCAGCGCCGCCGCCGTAACCATCTCCGTGTAGAGAAGGACACGCTTCGACAATTGGCGATGGAAAACCCGACAATGCCGATCCGTCCAGTCCATCATAGGAGCGACGGAGAGCCTAGGATTAAAACTTTGCTGCATCTCTTTTGGTTAGTACGAGTGTATGGGTTCGCTGCGCGCACGAGATACACGTGAAGCTCGGTGGTTTCGACCATGAATTGTTCATGATTGACTTAGTCGGGCGTAAATCCCAACAGATCGGGATTTGTGTTCGAGGATATCTATGCGACGGCCCAGGGGTTTCGAAGGGATCAAGGCTTCGGGTGCTAGTCGAAACGTAGTCGTCGCATTAAAGCTCGAGGTCGCTCTCATCGGTAGATCGCGTTCGTTGGAGGACGCGCCGATGGTCTTTGTAGGCAAGCGCCTTAGTTGGCGCCGAGATGCGCTCGCCGATAGTCGCTGCATTCTCGTTCGAGTGATACCGATATCTCGCGACGACCGTAGGCCTAGGGCAAAGACCGTTGTCTGATTTGGCACACCTGTCACGCGCGGGACCAAAAATTTTCGGTCGCGCTGGCAACCCGCATCATCATGCCGAGCAAGGACGGGAGTTTTGAGCGAGCATGTCGAGCGCCGAGTTCTGGACCCGCTGCTCGTTTCTCGCGAGGACGGGACCGACTGCGCCGTTTGAGCGCCACCGAGGCAGCTCCGCGAGATCGTTTACTTTAGCCGTGAACGCGGTCGCTCAGACGGCCATGTCCTAGGGTTTCGATTGCCGTCACAGGCCCTTGATAGTGAATTCGGGCGTCCCCTGCCAGACGAGCTGCCAGCTTGCGCCCGGGCGGACATTCTGAATGATCCCGGGATCAAAGGCGACAAAACACCTTCCGCCCTTGTGGCGCACCGATGGATAGATCAGCCCGCGATACCCATCTCCCCTCAGTTCGGCTGCGAGCCGCTGTCCG
>JBCCKB010000157.1:0-8011 GCA_039027595.1 Pseudomonadota bacterium
TCAAGCGCAAGGGTCACGCTAGCCACGCGATCAAGAAAGTCGCGGTCATGGCTCACCAAGATCACCGTACCGTCGTACTCACCAATGAGTTCTTGCAGAAGATCGAGGCTCTCGACATCGAGATCATTGGTTGGTTCATCGAGCACCAGGAGATTGCCACCGCGCGCCATGATCTTGGCGAGGAGAAGCCGAGCCTTTTCCCCACCCGAGAGGGAGCGTACCGGCGCGCGTGCCTGGGCCTCGGAAAACAGGAAGTCCTTAAGATAGCCCACCACATGACGCGGCGCGCCACGCACCATCACCTGGTCCGCCTTGCCGGAGACCCGCGTCTCCGGGCTCCCCGTCAGGCTCTCCCAGAGGGAAACACTCGGATCTAGGGCGGCGCGGCTTTGGTCGAATACGGCGACATCCAGCTGTGTACCAAGCCGGACCGACCCACCGTCAGGATGGATCTCGCCGGTGAGCATCTTCAAAAGCGTAGTCTTTCCGACCCCGTTCGGACCCACAATCGCCAATCGGTCGCCGCGCATTAAGCGAAAGGAGATGTCACGGAAGATCGTCCTTTCGCCATAGACCTTCGTCACGGAGTTCAATTCCGAAACGAGGCGCCCGCTCTTGGATCCCGCCTCAAGAGCCATGGCGGCGGTGCCCTGGCGCTGGATCATAGCGCGACGGGTCTCGCGCAGGCCTTCTAGCGCCCGGAGACGGCCCTGGTTCCGAGTTCTCCTCGCGCTGATGCCCTCAACAGCCCACTTCGCCTCCGCTTTGATCTTCCGGTCGAGCTTATGGCGCGCGGTATCTTCCGCCGCCCACACCTTGTCGCGCCAGGTTTCAAACGCCGAAAAGCCCTGGTCTTGGCGCCGAAGCGTGCCTCGATCGAGCCAAAGCGTGCCCTTGGAAAGGCTGCGAAGAAACGCGCGATCATGGGAGATGATCAGAAGCGCCGCGTTTGACGCACGCAAGACTTCTTCGAGCCAGAGGACTCCCGCGATGTCGAGGTGATTGGTGGGCTCATCAAGGAGCATGAGGTCCGGTGCCTCTGCCAAAAGCTTGGCAAGCGCTGCGCGCCGACGCTCACCTCCCGATGCGGTCTTGATCGGGGTATCCGGTTTGAAATCAAGCCCTTCAGCGGCTTGCTCAATCCTGTATTCCTCGCCCGGGATCAAATCCTTCGCCGCAAACTCACCCAGTGTCCCAAAACCATCCATGGTCGGGTCCTGCTCCATGTAGCCGATGCGAGCGCCCAGAGGTGCGGTCTTGATCCCATGGTCGGCTTCCATAAGACCGGCCATCAGCTTCATAAGGGTCGATTTTCCCGAGCCGTTCCGCCCCACCAAGGCCAACCGGTCCCCGGGCTGTATGATCAAATCAAGTGCTTCAAAGAGCGGCGCCCCCCCGAAGGTGAGCGTTATGCCCGAGAGCTGCAAAAGAGGTGGTATTGACATGTGTTTTGCGCTAGGCGCGCGGCTTAGGGTAGTCAAGCCGCATGCGCATCTTGTTCGCTTACGCCTCGTACATGGGTCTTAAGTAGGCGTTCCCTACGCGGATGGGCGTCAGCGTCGCAATGCCCTGCCTCGGCGACAAAACAACCATCTGGCCAATCAACAGACCATTGCCCGCAACAACCGCGCGCGCGCCGCAGGTATGGCGGAAATTTCAAGCCCAGTGAACACATGGAGGGTTCCAAGGTCGCGGTCGACAACGGCGTGATCGCTCACCCAACCTCCCATGGCGAGGTAGCTGCGCAATAAGGGCGGCATGGTGAGAATGGCGCGCTTGGCGTCTGTCGTGCGTCCCAGCCTGCGCGCAAAGCGAAATACATCGGGCGCTTTCACCTTTGGCAACCATCGTTTTGGCGCGAGATGACACTCGTTCAACATGGCAAATGCATCAAGGTATCTCTCCGCTTCGGTGCCGTGGAACGAAGAGCACCCAAACAGGAGATCCACCCCCTCATCATCCACGAACCGCGACATAGCCGACCACGCGACGCGGATCGCATCAGGGTCCCTCAGCCCAGGAACCACACAGAAGCGGCCCATTTCCGCCATCCGCCCCGGAAATGCCGAAAGCCCTGACAATCCATAGTACTGTGCGGCATAGCTCGAGGAAATCTGACCGCCATCCGCCAGAGGAAGAATGCGGAAGCAGGCCGCGAGCTCGCCTGTACGCTTGGATTCCACCAAGACATGTCGACAAAGCGGATCAAACCGATCGGCGTCCACGTTGGACGACGAAGCCGCACTGCTCGCATCGTCAACAAACGCGCGAAAGCGCAGATGCTGGGCCTTGAGAACATCTTCGGGCGTTTCCGCAAACCGCGCCTCATACCGTGACCGTGCTGCTCCGGTCATCCGTTCCGTTCCCCTCCTCTTTCCTAGGCGTCGCAACGCCCCTACATTTTGTCTCGAGGGCTACGACATGCAAGGCGTGTCCGTACCGAAACGTTAGGTTGGAGGACGCAATGGAAAAGCTGGTGAAATCCGAGGCCGAGTGGAAAGCATCGCTATCGGATCTTGCATATAAGGTGACCCGGAGGCACGGGACCGAGCGCCCGTTCACCCACGACAGTTTTCCAAAGGATGCGGGCACCTTCACATGTGTCTGCTGCGGCGAGGAGTTGTTCGACCAAGAGCATAAGTTCGACAGCGGTACTGGCTGGCCTTCCTTCTACCAACCCAAGGATCCTGAAACCATCGGGGAACGCGAGGATCGATCGCTTTGGATGCGAAGAACAGAAGTGCATTGCAACCGATGTGATGCCCACTTGGGCCATGTGTTTCCCGACGGACCACACCCAACAGGCCTGCGCTATTGCATCAATGGTGTGGCTTTGGAGTTTGAACCAGAAACAGTCGACAGTGAAGGGTCGCCCATCTAAGCCATTGTTGCGTTTCGCGCTTTGGGCGGCCGCAAGGAAGGACTACGTGTCGCCCAAGAGGCCTTCGGTGGTGAGCCTGCCAAGGTTTCCGAAGGCCTGGCGCAAGAAGCCAATTCCTTGGGTATTTTCCGTGGTCACACGTCGTGACAGCAGAACCACCCGCCCACGCTCGAGACCGAAGCGCTCGACATTCGTCACCACGCCAGACGTGTCGAAACTGATCGCAAGAACTTGTCTGTCGATTTCTTCCGGCGCTCGGTAAGCAAATGACCGGAAACGCGAGCGCACGTAATACCAGCCCGATGCATCGGTAATGCCTGATACGCCCGGGCGTCCAACCGAGGCAGCAACCGTATCCCGCGTGTCCACCCCCACCACGACACTGGACACGTCTTCCTCGGAAGGGACATATCCGTGGTTTCGGAAGGTCGCCGAGCATCCCGCTAGGACGGACACGCACAAAGCTCCCGCGATTAGCCAGCGCGCCGTGTTCTTGTGCCCCATCTTCTCCCCTTGCAAACACCGGCGTCCCGTGACTAACGGCTTATATCACCGCAGCTTGACGGTTCAAGAATGGAACGAAAGCATGGGAACCAACGCGCCAGACAACACCCACCGCATACGCGTGGCCGACTTGGCGACGTCGCAAGAAACGTCCTTCGCGGTGACGCCAGATGCCGCTGCCTGCCAGAAGCTTGCAAGTGAGCTCAACGTTCTGGCTCTTCGGAAGGTCAGACTGGCAGGATCGCTAAGGCCAGTTGGGGAGTGCGACTGGCTGCTCGAAGCGACACTTGGAGCCACCTTTGTGCAGCCTTGCGTCATCACCTTAGACCCCGTCACCACGCGGATAGACGAAGCGGTGCAGCGGAGTTTCTTGGCCGTGCTTCCTCCGGACGCGGAAGGAGAGAGCGAAATGCCTGAAGACGAAGGCCAGGAGGCCCTTGCCGAGTTCATTGACCTTTGGGCTCTCATGGTGGAGGCGTTGGCGCTGTCCGTGCCGGACTATCCTCGTGTGGCTGGAGCCGAAATCGGATCGCTGGAAGCTGCCGCACCAGGGGCGGAGCCTGTTCGCAATGCACCCTTCGCCGCCCTATCGGAGCTGCGCGACAAGCTTGACCGAGATGGTCAGTAGGCGGGCAAGAAAATCCTTGCACCTTTGCGAAATCGCAGTATGTTCCGCGCCTCACTCCGAACTGCGTTTCCGGGCGGGCCCGAGGGCACCATCGGCGGCACCGGACCCTGAAACATACGGGCGTATTGAACCGCCTATCCAGACCCGAGGTTGACAGATGGCTGTCCCGCAGAACCGCGTTACCCGCTCGCGTCGCAATATGCGCCGGGCACATGATGCGCTTACCGCCGCTAACCCGGCAGAATGCCCGAATTGTGGTGAGTTGAAGCGCCCGCACCATGTTTGCGGCGCCTGCGGACACTACGATGACCGCGAAGTGGTGGCACAGGCCGACGAAATCGATCTCGACGAAGACGCGGCGTAGAGAGACCGCGATCCGGAGCCTAGATGGCAGAAAAGCCAGAGCACGCTCCGACCGAACCCGACAAGATCGTGATTTCGGTCGACGCAATGGGCGGCGACCAAGGCCCGGCCGCTGTGGTCGCGGGCATCGCCAAGTCAGCGCGTAAGAACGATCAGATCCGCTTTATTCTGCATGGGCCAGCAGAAGAACTCGCACCGCTTGTCGCCCGTCGAAAACTGGGTGACATCTGCGAACTTCGCGACGTCCCCGGCAGCGTCCGCATGGACGAAAAGCCCGCCCAGGTCCTTCGCCATGGTCAAGATACCTCCATGTGGTCCGCCCTGGAGGCCGTGCGTGCAGGAGAGGCCGAAGCATGCGTCTCGTGTGGAAATACGGGCGCGCTTCTTCTCCTGTCGGTGATGCGCTTGCGTAAACTACCGGGGGTCGGCCGGCCAGCGATCGCGTGTCTCTGGCCGTCCCGAAACCCCGCAGGCTTCAATGTGATGCTGGATGTTGGGGCCGACATTAAGGCAGAAGCCCGTGACTTGTCGCAGTTCGCCCTCATGGGCATGTCCTATGCACGAAACGGACTGGGGATTGCGCGACCGCGTGTCGGGCTTCTGAACCTGGGCACTGAGGAGCACAAAGGCCGCGCCGAGGTCAAGGAGGCGCATGATGTTGTCGCGGGGCTCGCCGACGGCGCAGATTTTACGTTCGTGGGATTTGTCGAGGGTGGCGATATTCCGTCTGAGCGCGTCGACGTGATTGTGACGGACGGCTTCACTGGAAATGTTGCACTCAAGACTGGCGAGGGTACGGCGACGCTGATCCGCGAGCTTTTGCGTGACGCGTTTCGGGCCACGCCGCTGTCGAGGATTGCGGCTCTTCTCGCCGTCACCTCCCTTCGCCGGCTCTCAAAGCGAATTGATCCTCGACGCGTCAACGGCGGCGTGTTCTTGGGCTTGAATGGCACTGTTGTGAAATCCCACGGCTCGGCCGATGCGACAGGGGTGTCAGCGGCCATCAAACTCGCGTTCAAACTGGTACAGTCCCGCTTTACCGAACGCCTTGCCGCACGGGTTGCATCGGTTCCGTCGGCGGGTCAAACTACCCAGCAGATCGAGGCTGAGAGCGGACAAAAACAATGATAAAGCGCGCCGTCGTGCGGGGGGTAGGCCATTACCTTCCCGAGCGGGTGGTTCCGAATGCCGAGTTCGAACAGTCGATCGAGACGTCGGATGAGTGGATCAAGTCCCGATCCGGTATTGAACGGCGGCACTTTGCAGCGGATGGCGAAACAACATCCAAGATGGCGGCAAAGGCAGCTGTTGCGGCACTTGGTGCCTCGGGCTTAGAGCCCAGCGACATCGACGCCGTGATTGTTGCAACGTCTACGGCGGATCTGACGTTCCCGTCGGCGGCAACCATGGTGCAAAATGAGCTCGCCATGGAAAAAGGATTTGCGTTTGATGTTCAAGCGGTGTGCGCGGGGTTCGTCTTTGCGTTGGCCAATGCGAACGCTTTGATCTTGGCGGGTCAAGCTGAGCGCGTTCTGGTGATTGGCGCCGAAACCTTCAGCAGGATCCTCGATTGGAACGACCGCTCGACCTGCGTACTTTTCGGAGACGGCGCGGGAGCACTGTTGCTGGAGGCAACCGAGGGGACAGGGACAACCGAGGATCGTGGGGTTCTCTCCTTGGACTTGCATTCCGACGGCCGGCACAAGGACATACTTTATGTGAATGGCGGCGTCTCCACAGGCACCACAGGCATCTTGAAGATGGAAGGCCGAGAGGTCTTTCGCCATGCCGTTGAAAAGCTTGCTGAAACGGCGCATGCCTCCCTGTCAAAAGTTGGACTGACAGGTGCGGATGTTGACTGGATCGTGCCGCACCAGGCGAATCTCAGGATCATTCGTGCGACAGCGCAGAAAATGGACGTCCCCTTGGAGCGAGTTGTCGTGACGGTTCAGGACCATGGAAACACCTCAGCCGCTTCGATCCCTCTTGCCCTTTCGGTGGGGGTGGCTCGGGAACAAATCAAAGAAGGTGACCTTCTGGTGACCGAAGCAATAGGTGGTGGGCTCGCTTGGGGCTCGGTAGTTTTACGCTGGTAATTGCCGTCAAATGCGGCGTCCAAGCCGTTGATATTGACTCGGAAAATTCAACACCGCATGGTGACGCAACGGCACAAGGGGGCAGTGATGAGCGAGAAGACGCTAACGAGGATGGACCTGAGCGAAGCGGTCTTCAGAGCAGTGGGACTTTCTAGGAACGAAAGCGCGCAGCTTGTGGAGAGCGTGCTCCAGCATATGTCAGATGCGCTGGTGCGTGGTGAGCAGGTCAAAATCTCTTCGTTTGGCACCTTCAGCGTTCGTGACAAGGCTGCGCGCGTCGGCCGCAATCCAAAGACGGGTGAGGAGGTGCCAATTCACCCTCGGCGCGTCCTAACGTTTCGGCCGTCACACCTCATGAAAGATCGCGTCGCGGCGGGAAACAAGCGTTAGAGCGATGGACAAATCCCCGGACGCGTTCCGGACGATCTCCGAAGTGGCCGATTGGCTCGATGTACCGACCCATGTATTGCGGTTTTGGGAAAGTCGCTTTGCGCAGGTAAAGCCGGTTAAACGCGCGGGCGGGCGGCGGTACTATCGGCCATCGGACATGCGTCTCATTGGGGGGATCAAGAAGCTCCTGCACGACGATGGCATGACCATCCGCGGTGTTCAAAAGCTACTCCGCGAGGAAGGCATCAAGCATGTCGCCGGTTTTTCTCAGCCTCTTGAGCACGAAGCGCTGGAGCCCATCGCCGAGGGGACCGCAGAACCAGGTGCCCGGAATCCCGATATTCCTTCAGACGCGCTTGAGTCCTTGCCTTTCTTGCCCGCCGGTTCTGCCGTCCCCAAGCCCGCGCCTCCCGAACCTCACGTCATGAAAGCCGCGCCGGAAGCGGAGCCGGCGGTCACCGAGGCGGAAGAGCGTGCCGATGCGGCCTGGAGCATGGACGCGGGCGGTGGCGCCCCAGCTACAACGCGCGAGGAGGCGCCAGACCAGGTCACCGATGGCATAACGGCTGCGGAACCTGCGCCCGATGCTGTAACCGTGCCGCCGGCCCCAACCGAGGCTGAGGTTGTTGCGTTTGGCTCGGTTCGCCAATCGGCAACACCCGAGCCGTCCGTGGACGCAACCGACGAGCCAATGCTTGATCTGGCACCTCCTGCTGATGCCACCTTTGAACCAAGGTCCGAGGAGATACCGAAGCCGCCTGAACCTGGCCCGGATCCAGTTGGTGACCAGGGGGCGCCAACCGATGACGCGCCCAGCCTGGAAGCTAAGCCCATCCTCTCGGAGGCCCCGGACAGCGATCCAGAAGACGACGATCCCGCCCACAAGCTCCCGGCCAGCGGGTTCTCCCGCCTCATATTGGCGAAGACTGGCACATTAGTTCAGGATCGAGACGCCCTCGAGCAGGCAGTTACATCTCTGCGCGCGCTGCGGAACGGGCCCGCAAGCTGAAATGCATGGCACGCCCCTTGTCCCCGCGTGGAAATCCAGTAAGTAAGACCCGCGTCGGGCTATGGCGCAGCCTGGTAGCGCGTCCGTCTGGGGGACGGAAGGTCGCAGGTTCAAGTCCTGCTAGCCCGACCATTACCGAA
>JBCCKB010000158.1:0-8008 GCA_039027595.1 Pseudomonadota bacterium
CGCTCGTGCCCAACAACAAGGGCGGCGGTTCGGGCGCCGAGGCGCTGATCGCGCTGGATGGCGCGTCTGACCCGGACCACACGATCCTGGTCACGCTGAACTCGTTCTTCACCACGCCGCTCCGGCAGTCGGATCTGGGCATCGACATCCAGACCTTCACGCCCGTTACCATGATGGCGGTCGACCCGTTCGTTCTGTGGGTTCACAAGGACAGTGGCATCACCACCTTCGAAGACTGGGTGGAAACCGTGAAGGGCATGGGCGGCGAGTATGTCATGGGCGGCACCGGTGCCGGTCAGGAAGACTCGATCGTGATCGCGTATATGTCGGGCGCCTACGACCTCGACATCAAGTACATCCCCTATGACGGCGGCGGCGCCGTGGCCAAGGATCTTGCCGGTAAGCAGATCATGGCCACCGTGAACAACCCCGCAGAAGCCAAGGGGTTCTATGAGGCGGGTGACTTCGTGCCGCTTTTGGCCTTCTCGGACGAGCGCATGCCGGCCTATCCGGACGTGCCGACCATGAAGGAAAAGGGCCACGACTTCAGCTACTACAACCAGCGGGCTGTTGTGGGCGCACCGGGCATGTCGGACGACGCCGCGGCCTACTACCAGAACCTATTCAACACGATCTACGACAGCGAAGAGTGGCAGGGCTACATGGAGTCCGAGAGCTTGGCACCCCTGCCGATGAACCCAGAAGAACAGAAGGCCTACTGGGTGACCCAGGTCGAGAACCACACCACGCTTCTGAAGGCGCTCGAAGAGTAAAGGCGCCTCAGAGCTAGGAAAACACTTGGGAGGGCCAGAATGCGACAGGGAGAAATCGTCACTGCGGGTGTTCTGGCCCTCCTGTCCATATACTTGATGTACAAGAGCACGACGCTCCCGATCGGCTATATCGCCGACCAGGGGCCCGGAGGCGGCTTCTGGCCGTTCTGGCTTTCATTCATCATGCTGCTTACGACCGGTTGGATCGCCTATAACTGGTATCGGCGGACGAGCCCCCCTTCGCGGTCCGAGGAGCCGGTGCTGGACGCCTATGGCTGGCGGATGCTCTTTCTCGTGGGCGGCGGGATCATCGGCTTCGTCGTGCTTATTCCAATCATCTCGATGTACGGCGCCATCGCTCTGTTCCTGATCTACTACCTGAAATTCCTGGGCCGCCACGGATGGGGCCTGACGCTCATCCTCGCAATATGTTTGCCAATCGGGTTTTTCTTCTTCTTCGAGGGGGCGATGCGGATCACCATGCCGAAGGGCCTGCCGTTCACCGATCCGTTCTTCAATGTCCTTTACGACATCATCTACTAACGCGGCGCCGGGGGTTTAGCAGTCATGGAAGTCCTGTCTCTTCTCGCCGACGGCATGTGGCTCGCAGTGCAGCCGGTCAACATGATGCTCATCATTATCGGTGTCACCGTGGGCCTCTTCATTGGTGCAATGCCCGGACTGGGCTCGGTCAACGGCGTCGCGATCCTTCTTCCAATCACCTTCCTCGTGCCGCCAGCGTCGGCGATCATTTTTCTTGCCGCAATCTACTACGGCGCGATGTACGGGGGCGCCATTTCCTCGGTGACCCTTGGGATCCCCGGAGCCTCGACCGCGGTGGCAACGACCTTTGACGGTCGCCCCCTTGCGCTCCAGGGCCGCGCGGGTCTGGCGCTCGTCGCCGCAGCGCTCGCGTCTTTCGTGGGTGGCACTATCGCCAATATCCTCTTCACGGCGTTCGCGCCACTTCTGGCCACGGTGGCCTTGAATTTCGGCCCGCCCGAGATTTTCGCGCTGATGCTCTTGGCCTTCGCGACGTTCGTAGGCTTGGGCGGCGACGATATCCCAAAGACGATCCTCTCAATTTGCCTTGGCCTCGTCTTCGCCGCGATCGGGTTCGACCAGGTCTCGGGCGCTCCGCGCCTGATCCTCTTTGACATGAAGGGCTTCCTCCAGGGCATCAACTTCCTGGTCCTCGCCATCGGCGTCTACGGGATCGGTGAGATGCTGTGGACGATCTACTCCACCCGCGGCGAGATCACGCGCTCGAAGGCCGAGATCTCCGCAAGGCAAGTGGCACAAGATGCCAAAGAGGCGACGAAGCGCGGCTGGAAGGGCACGATGATCGGCTCGTTCCTGGGCTTCTTCGTCGGCATCTTGCCTGCGGCCGGGGCGACACCCGGCTCACTCATGGCCTACGGCGTGGCCAAAATGACGGCGCGGAACCCTGAAGAGTTCGGAAAGGGCCATCCGGGCGGTGTCGCAGCCCCGGAGGCCGCGAACAACTCGGCCTCGACGGGCTCCATGTTGCCCATGCTCACCCTCGGCATCCCGGGCTCGCCGACGACGGCGGTGCTCCTGGGCGGCATGGTGATTTGGGGTCTTACCCCCGGGCCGAGGCTGTTTGTCGAGCAGACCGAGTTCGTCTGGGGCCTGATCGGATCATTCTACGTCTCAAACGTCTTCGCGCTCCTCATCAACCTCGCGTTCATCCCGCTCTTCATTTGGATGCTGCGGATGCCGTTCACGGTGCTGGCGCCGCTGATTTTCGTCCTCTCGATCATCGGTGGTTACGCGGCCTTGCGCGACATGTTCGAGATCTGGCTCCTTGTGGTCTTCGGCCTGGGCGCTTTCTTTCTCAGACGCTTCGACTACCCGCTGGCGCCAGCTGTTCTTGCCATTGTTCTGGGCCCAATCGCCGAACCCACGCTCAGGCAATCGCTGCTTCTGTCTTCTGGTGATCCGATGATCTTTTTGAACCGGCCCATCGCGGGTCCGATCACGGTGATCGCGATCATCCTGATCCTGCTGCCGGCCATCAAGCTTCTACGCCGTGGCCGGGCCGCGCCCGCCGAGTGACCACGCTTTATATCGATGCGGATGCCTGCCCTGTAAAGGCCGAGGCCGAGCGCGTGGCCACGAGGCTGAACATCCCGATGATCCTTGTCTGCAATGGCGGGATCCGACCGCCCGACAACCCGGTCGTGACGCTTCAGATCGTCGAGGAGGGCCCGGATGTCGCGGACCGTTGGATCGCCGAAAGCTGCGGACCGGGCGATGTGGTTGTCACTGCGGACATCGTTCTCGCCGACCGCTGCCTCAAGGCGGGCGCGGAAGTCCTCCAGCACAATGGCGAGGTGCTCACGCTGGCCAATATCGGCTCCCGCCTCGCCACCCGCGACCTCATGGCCGACCTCCGCGCCTCGGACCCGTTCCGTCAAGGCTCAGGTCGCGCCTTTGGCAAGGCGGACCGCGCGCGCTTCCTCCAAGCCCTGGACCGCGTTCTGGGGCGCGCGCTTCGAAAGGGTTAGGTTTCAGCGCCTGGGGCGGCACCCAAGCCGAGGGGCTCTGCCCCTCGGGCTCCCCGGGATATTTTTGAAGAGAAGAAGGGGCGTGCGACGGGTAGGTTCGTGACCTATCCCCGCGCCTAAGCACGGAGGACCACCGCAATCCCAATGACGCCCAAGGCATATATGATCTGCACAACCCCGCGCAGCGGCAGCACGTTGCTCTGTGGATTGTTGAGCGCGACGCGCGTGGCCGGGATGCCTGCGTCACATTTTCACACACCATCACTCGCGGGCTGGCTCAAGGCTTATGGTCTCGAGCATGCGATATATGCGAGTGAAAGGGACGCGGCCCGGGCGGTTGTGGATGCCGGGATCGAGCGCGGCAAGGGCTCCAACGGGGTCTTTGGCCTGCGGATGCAGCGCGACAGCTTCATGTTCTTCATGTCCCAGGCCGATCTGCTTTGCCCCGGGCTTGCCACGGATAGGGCGCGGCTGGAGGCCCTGTTCGGGCCGACGTTGCTTATTTACCTCAGGCGGGACGACGGGCTCGCCCAGGCGGTGTCTTTGGTGGTGGCGAAACAAACCGGGCTCTGGCATCGGAACGCGGATGGAAGCGAGCTCGAGCGGCAGGGACGGCCCGGCACGCCCTGCTACGACGCCAGCGCAATCGCGCAGCATGTCGCGGAGTTAACGGCCCTCAACGCGGCGTGGGAGGCGTGGTTCTCCCGTGAGAAGCTCACGCCCTTCCGGATCACATACGAAGCGCTTTCAAACAACCCCAGGGGCGTGCTGGCCGACCTGCTGGCGGCGCTGTCGCTCGATCCGTCCCTGGCCGACGGTGTGGCTATTCCAACCGCGCGCCTGGCGGATGCCACCAATGCCAGCTGGATCGACCGATTTCGCGCGACGGCGCCCGGGCAAGACTAAACAAGGCTCGCGCTGACTGCGCGCGGTTCAACTGCAGGTTCCCTAGCTCTCGTAGCGCGTGCTGCCGCGGCGGTTCGCATCGAGCGGAAGGTCCATGAAGACCGGCTGATGGGCCCTTTGGGTGCACGCCTGCCTCTGGCACAGCTGGCAGTTTATTCCGATCGGCGCGAAGAGGCTGACGTCCTCGAGATTGAACTTCGAGGCATAGCCGATCCTTCCAGCGTGGCGCACATCGCATCCGAGCGCCAGCGTCAGTCGCCTATCTTGGGTGTCCCACGAGAATACCGGGCGGTGCACCGTCCGGCTGACGGTAAAATACTGCGAGCCGTCGGGCAGCTCGACGAATTGAGGCAGGATGACGCCAGGGGATGAAAATGCAGTGTGAACGTTCCAAACGGGGCAGGATCCGCCGAACTCGGCCAGTGTAACCGCTGATGCGTTGAACCGTTTTGTCACGTTGCCGGCGCGATCCATCCTAAGAAAGAAGAACGGCACGCCCCGAGCGCCGTCGCGATGGAGCGTTGTAAGCCGCTGGCAGACCTGTTCGAACGAGACCGCGAACGCCGTCGCGATCTGGTCGAGATCATAACGGGACGCCTCGGCGGTCTCGAAGACCCGCTGGTAAGGCATGAGATAGGCCGCGGCGAAGTAGTTCGCGAGTTCAATGCGCAGCCGCGCGCCCACGCCTCCGTCACCTATGGGGCTCCTGGCAATCATGGCGTCCAGGAGATCCCGGCACTCAACAAGACCAAGAACATGGGCGAGCTGGAAGTTCCGGTTGGGTTCATCAAGCGCCTGGCTTAACCTGATGACCCGTTGATCACGGTCATAGAGCCGAAGCGCGTCCCTCATTCTGTCGATCGAAAGGACCTCGACGGCAATGCCATGGTCCTCCCGAAGTCGGCTCTTCAGCGTCGCGAAGTGATCCTCGGGGAGCGACGAGCGGACCGCACGGCACCGCTCCGCAGCGACCTCGAGATCGGGAAAATAGTTGCCACAGCTGCGAAAGTAGTCGTGGATCGTGGCCTCGGGCGAGGATTGAATCAGGTCTTCTCGCCCAATGGTCGTTGAGAGCTTCATGACACGGTCGAGCGCGGACTGGTGTGCGCCAAAGAGTGTGAGAAATTGCTCCACAAGGCGTGGTGTGTGATCAAGCGCCGCGCGGCACTCCTGCAAGTCGGGCCCTGCACCGGCGAAAACGGGATCCTTGAGCGCGGATCGCAGGGCTCCCAGGCGCTCGGTCGCGCTATCGCCTGTGAGCTCCTTCCAATCAATCCCGTATACGTCTGCGATGGATGTCAGAACGCTCACAGAAAGTGAGCGCTGGTTGTTCTCCAAGAGATTGACATAGGACGTGCTCAACCCCAGAGCCGCGGCCATTTCCGCCTGTGTCTGCCCGCGCTCTTGCCGAAGCCGCCTTAGCGTGGGCCCGATAAAGGTCTTTGCCATGAACAATCCACCGCCAACCACGGGAATGTTTACAAATTTACAATTTGAAAATCAAATAATATTCATCAGTTACACATTTGCATGAATGCTATGTCATTTGGCAGTTTTGTAATTATCTTTCTTGTGCAATATGCTCGCGAGCATGTTCGGGGTGCTGAGAGGGAATACACATGGCGTATCGGATACTGGTGCTAGGAGCGTCTTACGGCTCTCTGCTTGGAACGAAGCTCCTCATGGCGGGCCACGATGTCACGTTGGTGTGCCGCGACGCTACGGCGCGCCTCATAAAAGACGAAGGCACCGATGTTCGGATAAAGCTACGCGATGAAGACGAGCATCGCGTCTTTTCGTCTGGCGACTTGCCGGGCGCCCTCGACGCGGTCGCCCCGGCCGATGTGGACCTGGAAAGATACGACATGGTGGCCCTGGCGATGTCGGAGCCGCAATACGGCTCCGAGCCGATCCGAGGGCTGATGGCGCGGATTGCGGCCTCGGGACTACCCTGTCTGTCGATCATGAACATGCCACCGCTTCCCTACCTGGAGCGCATTCCTGGCCTTGACAGCTCCGCCATGCGACCGGCGTTCAACTGCCCCGAGGTCTGGGCGGGGTTCGAGCCGGGCGTTGTTTCGCTTTGCAGCCCCGACCCGCAAGCTTTCCGCCTGCCCGACCACGGTGCCAATGTGCTCCATGTGGGGCTGCCGACGAACTTTAAGGCGGCGCCGTTCGAAAGCAGCGAGCACAACAAGATCCTCGAAAGCCTCGCTGCCGACATCGAGGCCGTGCGCGTAGATGGAAAGGACGTCCCCGTGAAGCTCCGGGTGCACACATCCCTCTTCGTGCCCTTCGCCAAGTGGAGCATGCTCCTTACCGGAAACTACCGGTCCGTGCTCGCGGAGGGCGCTCAGGCCATCAAGGACGCCGTTCACAGCGATCGCGCCCGGTCAGAAGCGATATATGCCCGTGTTGCGGAGATCGTGGCCCGTCTTGGCGCCGATGAGGCAGATCTGGTTCCGTTTGAAAAATACGCCAGGGCAGCCGAAGGGCTTTTGAAGCCCTCGTCCGCAGCCCGCGCCATTGAAGCGGGCGCAGAGGAGATTGAGCGCGTCGACCTTTTGGTGAACCTCATCGCAGAGCAGTTAGACATGGCGACGCCAGAGCTTCGCGCAGTGGCCAAGACGGTAAGTGCGCGTCTGCACAAAAACCAAAGAGCCGCCGCTTAACTCCGGCACCGTCCTGAATTGGTCACGCGGGCATAGCCGATGCCCGCGGTGCACCTGGGATAGGTCTATCCATCTAGAGATACGCCGCCGAACGAGAGTGGGCGCAAAGGACTTCCTCTCAGGTACGCGCGGGCGAGTGGCCTTTGCCTGCGGTCGACGCTAGCGAAGAACAGCCAGAAACGCAGGCGTAGCTCGTGTGCAGCGGGCACTGCCTCAAGCTGGGCTCAAAACAAGCGGGCCCGTATCGCAAGTGGCCTTGGTGTTGTCGGCGCGACGTAGCGCACCTGCACGTTCCACGTCCTCGAAGACGTCTGATGTCCGGCTAGCGCAAGGCCGTACCAACCAGCGCCGCCAATTCACCAATCGCAGAACTCTGCGCGCGTGCAACAGCACCGCTCCCCTCACCCACCACTGGAACCTTGATCTCGAAGCGGCGGACAAACTCGCGGACCACGTCGTCGGGAGAGGCCACAGCGAACTGACCGGAGAGGGTGAACACGCCATCGGCGCGGGCAAAAGCCTGGGCCACCCGAACATCAAGGCGTGCTTGGGCCGGCTCGCTGAGGGGCCAGGGCTCAGCGGCAACGGTGGCGGTCGTCCTGTCCGACAAATCGGCCACCAAGGCCGTTGTCACACCGCGTACCGGATCATCGGCCCAAAGGCTCGCCCCCAAAGGCATCAGCGCGCCCGATATGTCCTCGGCATAGATCACGGGTTCGGCAGCGTAGGCGGGAAGCGAAACATCCCGCACCTCGATGGTTGCGACCGCGATGCGTTCCTTGCGGTCAGGCGCTGCAGGCTCGATGAGAAAGCGCGGCTCTTCCGGGCCAGCACAAGCAACCAGCAGACAGGTGAGAAAAAGTGGCCTAAGCGTCATTGTCATCGCCCGAGGATAATCGAATTCGGATCACGCTCAATGGCCCTCGCGAGCCGAGAGACCGCGCGCGCAGCGTCTTGTATCTCACGCAGAGCTTCGAGCGTCTCTGCATTGAACGTTGAACGGCCGTCATAGGCGCCGACCAACTCCTCGGCCTGACCCACCATGCCCTCCAGACGGAGCGCGAGATCTGGTAGGATCTCGGTCGCGTTTGCGACGGCGGTCGCAGCGTCGCGCGCGGATGCCAAG
>JBCCKB010000159.1:0-7937 GCA_039027595.1 Pseudomonadota bacterium
CTCGACGCCGTTCTGGGTCAGGAACTTGGCGGTTCCTCGCGTGGCAAGGATCTTCAACCCCTGATCCGCGAGCGTGCGCGCGGTCTGCACGAGCTCCGGCGTTTTGTCGTCATCCTTGATCGAGAAGAAAACTGTTCCTGTGTCAGGAAGCCGTGTGCCGGCGCCAAGCTGGGCCTTCAGAAACGCGCGCGCAAAGGAACGGTCCCACCCCATAACCTCGCCAGTGGAGCGCATCTCGGGGCCCAAAAGCGTGTCGACCCCTGGAAATCGGGCGAACGGCAGGACCGCCTCTTTGACCGAGAACCAAGGTGTCCGGAAATCCGCGAGCGTCAGCGGGTCGTTCATCGGCAGGGGTTGATCGTCGGGCACCGTGTCTTGACGTGGCGCGAAAGGAAAGCCGGCGAGTTTCTCTCCCGCCATGAGGCGCGCCGCGATCGACGCGATTGCCGAGTCGGTGGCCTTGGCGACGAAGGGCACGGTTCGGGAGGCGCGCGGGTTCACCTCGATCAGATAAATCTCATCCCCTTTGACCGCGAACTGAACATTCATCAGTCCTACGACGCGCAGTTCAAGCGCCAGCGCCTCGGTTTGGCGCGTCAGTTTGTCCAGAACGTCCTGCGTAAGGCTATGGGGCGGAAGCGAGCAGGCGCTGTCACCGGAATGCACCCCCGCCTCTTCGATATGCTGCATGATTCCGGCCACATGCACCGCCTGGCCGTCGGCAAGCGCGTCGACGTCCACCTCGATGGCGCCATCGAGATAGCTGTCAAGAAGCACCGGGCTGCTTCCCGAGACGACGACCGCGTCGCGAATATACCGTTCGAGCTGGCCGGTATCGCGCACGATTTCCATGGCGCGGCCGCCCAGGACATAGGAAGGACGAATGACTAGGGGGAAGCCGATCTCGTCCGCCGCTTTCAGCGCTTCGGCGTGGGAACGGGCGATGCCGTTCTTCGGCTGTTTGAGACCGAGGCGGTTCACAAGGTCCTGGAAGCGCTCGCGGTCCTCGGCGAGGTCGATGGCATCGGGTGTGGTTCCGAGGATCGGGATCCCGGCATCGTGGAGGGCGTTGGCAAGTTTGAGCGGCGTCTGGCCGCCAAACTGGACGATCACGCCGTGGAGCGTTCCCGAGTCCTGTTCGACCCGAAGGATTTCCATGACATGCTCGAGCGTGAGCGGTTCGAAGTAGAGCCTGTCGGATGTATCATAGTCCGTGGAGACTGTTTCCGGGTTGCAGTTGACCATGATCGTCTCAAAGCCGGAATCGGAGAGCGCGAAACATGCGTGGCAGCAGCAGTAGTCGAACTCGATGCCCTGCCCAATCCTGTTGGGCCCGCCGCCGAGAATCACGACCTTCTTGCGGTCCGAGGGCCTTGCCTCGCACTCCACTTCGTCCATCGCGGGATGCTCATAGGTGGAGTACATATAGGGCGTTTGCGCCTCAAACTCGGCTGCGCAGGTATCGATCCGCTTGAATACGGCCCGCACGCCGAGATTGGCCCGGGCTCTGGCGACCTGCGCTTCCTCGCGACCCGTGAGCTTCGCCAACCGGGCGTCGGTGAAGCCCATCATCTTCAGCCGCCGGAGCCCCAGTTCCGAGACGGGCAGCCCCTCCTTTCGGATCTCCGCCTCGGCCTCAATGATCTCGCGCATGCGCGCGAGGAACCAGGGGTCGAACGCGGTGGCCAATTGGATATCATCATCAGACAGCCCGTGGCGCATGGCCTGGGCGATGACCCGGAGCCGGTCGGGAGTTTGCTTGGACAGGGCCGCCGTGATCGCGGTGCGCTCTGGAGCGCCGGCAATCTCCACCTCATCTAGCCCCGTCAAGCCCGTCTCCATCGAGGCGAGCGCTTTTTGTAACGACTCGTGGAAGGTCCGGCCGATCGCCATCGCTTCGCCCACGGACTTCATCGCCGTGGTCAACGAGGGCTCGGCGCCCGGGAACTTCTCGAAGGCGAAGCGCGGGATCTTGGTGACGACATAGTCGATGGTGGGCTCGAAGGACGCGGGCGTCACCTTGGTGATGTCGTTGTCCAGTTCATCCAGCGTGTATCCCACGGCGAGTTTCGCGGCGATTCTCGCGATCGGGAAGCCAGTGGCCTTGGAGGCCAGCGCCGAGGAGCGCGACACGCGGGGGTTCATCTCGATCACCACCATGCGGCCGTCTTCGGGGTTGATCGCCCACTGCACGTTCGAGCCGCCGGTCTCGACGCCAATTTCGCGGAGAACGGCGATCGAGCCGTTCCGCATGATCTGATACTCTTTGTCGGTCAGCGTCAGCGCAGGTGCCACAGTGATCGAGTCGCCCGTGTGGACGCCCATGGGGTCGACGTTCTCGATCGAGCAGACAATGATGGCGTTGTCCGCGCGGTCGCGGACCACCTCCATCTCGAATTCCTTCCAGCCAAGCAGGCTCTCGTCGATCAGGATCTGGGCCGCGGGCGATGCTTCAAGCCCCCTTCGACAAATCTCCTGGTACTCGTCCCGGTTGTAGGCGACGCCGCCTCCGGTGCCGCCGAGGGTAAAGGCGGGACGGATGATCGCGGGGAGGCCGAGTTCCTCCAGGGCGGCCATGGCCTGGTCAACCCCGTGGGCGATGTCGAACTTGCCGTCGTCCATCTTCGGCGCGGCGACGATCGTGGCCTTGGGGTTTTCAAGGCCGATCCGGTCCATCGCTTCGCGGAAGAGCTTGCGGTCCTCCGCCATCTCGATGGCGTCGCGCTTGGCGCCGATCATTTCGACGCCAAACCGATCAAGCACGCCCATTTCCTCGAGCGCGAGCGACGTGTTGAGACCGGTCTGACCGCCCATGGTGGGCAAGAGCGCATCGGGGCGCTCTTTCTCGATGATCTTCGCCACGGTTTCGGGCGTGATCGGCTCGATATAGGTTGCATCCGCAAGGCCGGGGTCGGTCATGATGGTCGCGGGGTTCGAGTTCACCAGGATGACCCGGTAGCCCTCTTCCTTCAGCGCCTTGCATGCTTGCGCGCCGGAATAGTCAAACTCGCAGGCCTGTCCGATCACGATGGGTCCGGCGCCGATGATCATGATCGAGGTGATATCGGTGCGCTTCGGCATGGGATCCCCTGGCAGGCTTTCGGCAAATTGCCTGCCTTATAGCGACGGCTTGGCCGGGTGCAAGCGGGTTACGCAGGCAGGTTTCTCGGGGCTCTGAGCGCCATGGCGGCATAGGTTGCCCCAAGGCCGAGAAGCGCGAAGGTGCCGATGATCTGTAAGTTTTCTGCCCCAAGTCCCCACGCGAGCGCGAGACCTGCGGGCAGGGGAGAGATCGGAACCAGCACGCATAACAGCAAGAGCCCGCCGCGGCGGGGACCGAGCCGGTCAACGAGGATCGGCGCGAACGCGACGCTCGGTATGTAGTGGTAGGCCCACGCAAGCGGAGAAAGAAGCGATACCGCGACGAGTGCCGCCGGCCAGAGGAGCGCATCCCGCGTATCGCGGTCGGCGCGTCGCATCGCCAAGGCGAGGGCGCCCAGAGCGGCCAAAAGGGCGACCCGTGCCAGGATCACGGCAAAGGGCGGGAGGGCGCCGTAAAGCCACCCGCCGTCGGTTACGGTATGATAGGTCAAAAGCTCGGGCGCCAGGAGCTGCACTGCGGCAGGGGCCAGCGCGTAAGACAGCGGCGTCACCAGGACGCTTTGCCCGATCATGGCAAGGGTCTCGAGGAAAGCGCCGTGGAGCGGCCAGCCAGCCACGAGAATCGACACTGCGCCAAGTGCGCCTCCGGTGATGGCAAAGGCGGTCGCGGCGTGCCGCGCGCCCGTCGCAAGCCAGAGAAGCGCGAAGAGAACGGGATAAATCTTAAGCGCTGCCGCCAGCGCCAGAGCGGCGCCGGCAAGCACGCAGGCGTCCGATCTTTGTCGTTCCAGAGCAAGCAGAACAAGGAAACTCACCAGAATCTGAGGCTGGTTTTCCATCAAGGCGATCGCGCCGACGAAACTCTGGGAAAGAGCGAGAAGGCCGATCCCGGCGAAGACCGGCAAGGGCAGGGTGCTCCTCGATATACGCCAAGCAAGTATCGGGCAGGCTGCAAGGAAGACCGCGTTAAGAAGCCGCGCGATCCAGGCAAAGGTCTCGAACGCGACGATCTCGACAAGGCTTGACGCAAGCACGGCCCAGAGCGGCGGATAGAGATAGGGATAGAGCGTCTCGCCGGGATGGGCGGTCATCCATTCGGGCGGCGGCGACATCGTGAATGCTGGCGCCAGTTGCGGATAGACCGCGCCGTCCCTCTGGAGCGCCTCGGCGGCAAGCCAAAGGGCCCGGAGATCATTCGAAGATCCGGCCGGAACCAGAATGAGGATCAGCGCCGTAAGCGCGGCCCAAACTCCAAGGGTTCCTGCCGGACCGAAGAGCGGCTTACCCCATGTCCCCACGAAACAATCTCGCTCTTGTCTGCGATCTGTTTCTAGGGTGGCGGGGAAGCGTGGCGAAACTTGGGCCGCTGGAGGGCCTTGTGGTGAGCGTTGGCCTTACTCGGCCGCATGGTGCAGCCGTTCGGTTCGTTCGCTGTAAAGGTAATTGCGCGTGAGCGGAACCGCTCCCTGCCGATGCGCCAATTGGACCTGGAAGACCGCTTGGCGGCCATGGCGAAATGTCATCTCCGACGCCAGAAGGTAGTAGCGCCACATCCGGCAGAAGCGGGCATCGTAAAGCGCGCGCGCCTTGTCCTCGTTTGCCACGAACCGCGCATGCCAGGCTTTGAGCGTTTCGGCGTAGTGCAGTCGCCAAACCTCCACATCCGTGAAGTAGAGCATCTCCTTTTCGATGGCCGCGGACATCTCGGACAGCGCCGGCACATATCCGCCGGGAAAGATGTAGCGGTCGATCCATGGGCTGGTGTTGGCCGGTGGAGCAATCCTCCCAATCGTATGGATGAGCGCGATGCCGTCTGGCGAAAGACGATCATGCACCGCTCGGAAATACTCGCGGTAATGGGGCACGCCCACATGCTCAAACATCCCCACCGAGACAATCCGGTCAAAACGCTCGTTGACCCGGCGGTAGTCGGTGAGCCGGAATTCAACCTGTTCGTCGAGACCTTCGGCGGATGCGCGCGCGCTTGCAACCCTGTGCTGTTCCTCCGAAAGCGTGACACCCACCACCCGCGCGCCGTAGTCTCGCGCAAGGGTCAGGGCCATCCCGCCCCAACCACAGCCGATATCCAGCACCCGCATCCCTGGCTCGATCAGGAGCTTTTCAGCGATATGCGCTTTTTTTGCCGCCTGGGCCGCATCCAGGCTCATGCCCGGACGGCTGAAATACGCACAGGAATATTGCCGGTCCTGGTCGAGGAACAACTCATATAACTCGGAGGACAGGTCATAGTGATGCGCCACGTTGCGGCGCGCCTGAGAAGCGGGCGCGAGCTGGCGCCACCTGCGAAGCAACTGCCGCCCGCCCTCGGCCGGTGCCCGCCACCAAACCGGCGCGTTCGTCTTTGTGTTGGCCACAGCAAGTGCCATGAAGCCGCGGAGATCATCGCCGTCAATCGTCAGGCGGCCGTCCATGTAGGCCTCTCCCACCGCAAGGTCGGGATTGATCACCACTTTGCGCGCCAATGCTTCGTCGCGAACCGTTACGCCGATCGGTTCTCCGGTGCCGTCGCCATAGGACCTGGTTGATCCATCCGGCATTTTGACCAAAAGTGTTCCTGTTCGAAATTGCTTGTGCAGCAGCGTATCAAGCAGGTTTGTCCACATGCAATCCCCCCTTCCGGCACTCCATATCTTGCGCCGAGTTGGTTCCATCCATGTTTTGCCCGCTCTCCCGGGTGCGGGCGTTGTTAATAATGGTTAACGCTCCTTGGGCTGTAAAGTTCCTCTGCCTGCATCGGCGAAGTCTGACCTGTTGTGGCCGCCGGCAGTGGCTTGACTTCCCTGCGGGGCGCGTATGTATCGCGCGAAACCCATGCCATAGCAGACCCCAGGGACAACGACCCATGAACGCCTACCGCAGCCATACCTGTGCTGAGCTTACCGCCGCCCAAGAGGGCAAAACCGTCCGCCTCTCGGGCTGGGTCCACCGGGTGCGCGACCATGGTGGTGTTCTCTTCATCGATTTACGCGACCACTACGGTGTCACCCAAGTGCTGGCCGACCCGGACAGTCCTGTGTTCTCGGAGGTCGAGAACGTCCGCTCAGAGTGGTGCATCCGGATCGATGGCGAGGTGAAAGCCCGCGACGAGGCCCTGGTGAACCCCAAGCTTCCCACCGGTGAGATAGAAGTCTTCATTCGCGACATGGAGGTGTTGGGCGCGGCCGATGAACTCCCGCTCACGGTTTTCGGAGATCAGGAGTACCCAGAGGAGACACGGCTGAAATACAGGTTCCTCGATCTTCGGCGGGACGGCCTGCACGACAACATCATGCTGCGCTCTGCGGTGGTCCGGGATCTCCGCCAAAGGATGTGGGCAAGCGGCTTTACGGAGTTTCAGACCCCGATCATCACGGCATCTTCGCCAGAGGGCGCGCGCGACTTCCTTGTTCCGTCGCGGCTGCATCCCGGTAAATTCTACGCGCTGCCCCAGGCCCCTCAGCAATTCAAGCAGCTCATTATGGTCGCCGGCTTCGACCGCTACTTCCAGATCGCGCCGTGTTTCCGCGACGAGGACCCTCGCGCTGACCGCTCGCCGACAGATTTCTACCAACTTGACGTGGAGATGAGCTTCGTCGAGCAAGAGGATGTTTTCTTAGCTATGGAGCCGGTGCTCAAAGGCGCGTTTGAAGCCTTTGGCGGGGGCCGTGAGGTTGACCCGGACTGGCCCCGTATCTCCTACGCCGAGGCGGCCCTGAAATACGGTACCGACAAGCCGGATTTGCGCAATCCGATTGAAATGCAGGATGTCTCCGAGCACTTCCGGGGCTCGGGCTTTGCAATTTTTGCCAAGCTCTTGGAGCAGGGCGGGACCGAGATCCGCGCGATTCCCGCGCCAAGTGGAGGAAGCCGCAAATTCTGTGACCGGATGAACGCCTACGCGCAAAAACAGGGACTACCTGGCATGGGCTATATTTTCTGGCGCGATGCAGATGGCTGCATGGAGGCCGCGGGCCCGCTTGCTAAGAACATTGGTCCGGAGCGCACGGAGGCAATCCGAGCGCAACTCGGCCTCGGCATCGGCGACGCGGCGTTTTTCCTCGGCGGTAAGCCAAGCGCGTTTGAGGCGGTGGCCGGACGTGCCCGAACGGTGATCGGCGAAGAGCTCGGGCTGACGGACAAGAACCGCTTCGCCTTCGCCTGGATCGTCGACTTTCCGATGTACGAGGCGGATGAAGAAACCGGTCGGATCGACTTTTCCCACAACCCGTTTTCAATGCCCCAAGGCGGTATTGAGGCACTCGCAGGCGATCCGCTCGAGGTCTTGGGCTTCCAGTATGATCTCGCATGCAACGGGTACGAACTGATCTCGGGCGCAATCCGGAACCATCGGCCCGAGATAATGTTCAAGGCCTTCGAGCTTGCGGGCTATGGTGAGGATGAAGTGCGCGCGCGCTTCGGCGGCATGGTCAATGCGTTCCGCTACGGCGCCCCGCCGCATGGGGGGTGCGCGCTTGGGATCGACCGGATGGTCATGCTCTTGGCCGATGAGGCCAACATCCGCGAAGTGATTATGTTCCCCATGAACCAGCGCGCCGAAGACCTCATGATGGGCGCGCCTTCGGAGCCTTCGGCGGAGCAGCTCATGGAGCTTGGGCTCAGGATCCTTCCACGAGACGACTGATGGTGTGCGCGTTGCCTTGGTCGGCGGGCCGCCTTCCGCGGGTCCAGGCACTTGGAAACAAGAGGTTTGATCCAACGCGTCGACCTGGGTCCCCTGGCCGAGACGCTGGGTGCTTCGCAGGGGCCTCCCTCAGGAAGGACACACCGGCAATTCGGGCGGCGTCAAGGCAAACCAGGGGGAGGCCCCTGCGAAG
>JBCCKB010000160.1:0-7928 GCA_039027595.1 Pseudomonadota bacterium
CAGATTTCGTGCAGGGGCGACACGAGAGGTCGAACGGCGACCGGCACAAAGGAGGTTCGCCAGGACGTTCGAGAACCGGATTAATCTAGACGAGGAATCGCACTCGCCGCTTGGTCGGCATGTCACGGCGCTCGCGTGGCACCGGACTCGGCTAGGCTCTCGAGATGAAGGATGACCCTTGAACTGGTGCCTCGCTATCGAAAATCACGTTTCCCGAGGAAGGGCTCGTCGACCGTGGGCATCCGACCACCGAGTTGGGGACACTCCGTTGGTGTCGTCGTCCGCGAGGTTCGTCATCTCGAGCCACAGGCGGTTTGAGTTCGACGGCTCTTTGCTGAAGGCGTTCTAGCCCGGGGTCCGCAACACGGACCAGGCTGCGTTTACCGCCGGACGGCACCTTATGCGGCGAGAGATGACCAGGACGCCGCGAGTGAGCACCGCGTGCAGATCCCGAGCGCGGCGGTCGCCGTGCTCGTACAGGCTGGCTGGCTTTGGGGCGCCCTGGAGCGCCCCGGCACCTGTCTCAGTTCTTTGACTTGTCCACCATGCGGCCCGCGGTGATCCAAGGCATCATACCGCGGAGCGTTTCGCCAACGGCCTCGATCTGGTGGGCGTCATTGTTGCGCCGGATCGCCTTGAACGACGGCTGACCCACGGAACACTCGCTCATCCAGTCTCGGACAAAGCGACCCGACTGAATGTCTTCCAAGACCGACTTCATCCGCGCCTTGGTCTCGTCGTAGGGCAGGATCCGGGGTCCGGAGACGTACTCGCCGAACTCGGCGGTGTTCGAAATCGAGTAGTTCATGTTCGCGATGCCGCCTTCGTAGATCAGATCGACGATCAGCTTCACCTCGTGAAGGCACTCGAAATACGCCATCTCGGGTGCGTATCCCGCCTCGACCAGCGTCTCGAAGCCCATGCGGATAAGTTCTACGAGACCACCGCACAAGACCGCCTGCTCGCCAAAGAGGTCGGTTTCGCATTCTTCCTTGAAATCGGTCTCGATGATGCCCGAGCGTCCACCGCCGATCGCCGAACAGTAGGACAAGCCAATCTCCAGGGCCTTTCCGCTCGCATCATTGTGGACAGCAACAAGGCAGGGCACACCGCCACCCTTGGCGTATTCGCCGCGAACTGTGTGGCCTGGACCCTTGGGCGCCATCATGATCACATCGACGCCATCGGGCGCCTCGATCAGCCCGAAATGAATGTTGAGGCCATGGGCGAAGGCGATCGCGGCGCCCGGGCGGATATGATCCTTGACATGCGCCTTCCAGGTGTCGGCCTGAAGCTCGTCGGGCATGGTGAACATCATCAGATCGCACCAGGCGGCGGCCTCGGAGATGCCCATCACCTCGAGACCTTCCCCTTTGGCCTTGGCGGCCGACGGGGAACCATCGCGGAGCGCAACGGCAATGTTCTTGGCGCCCGAATCGCGCAGGTTCAGCGCGTGCGCGTGTCCCTGGCTGCCATAGCCCAGGATCGCCACCTTTTTGTCCTTGATCAGATTAATGTCGCAGTCACGATCGTAGTAGACGCGCATCCCTGGTCCCTCCACTGGTATCGGCCTCACCGGCGGCCCCTTCTAGCGGGATTTGCGGTGGACGCAACGCCTGAGCGAACCTGATCCAACGGAGCGCGCCCTTGGCGCGCACGCCTTTGTGCGGTCGCCTCCGGCGCCGCGGGGTCCGGACGGTTTGGATGGACCCGTTCAGGACGCGGTGCCGAGCCCGGCCCGCATGACCGCTTGACGGAGCGGGGCAATTCCATGGACCGCGCGAAGACCCGCGAGGCGAAGCAGCTGGACAGATGAGTCTCCGGACATGCAGACCCGGTTGAAAAGGTCTATCGCCGCCAAGCGCGCACCAACATCGCCCGAGCGCCGAGCCCTGTAGGCGGAGAGCATTGCCTTTGAGCCAAGATCGTTGGGCGTCTTTAGGGCGAGTTCGATCAAAACCGCGACGTCCCGGAGCGAGGTGTTGAGACCTTGAGCTCCGATCGGTGGCATGACATGGGCGGCTTCCGCGATAAGCGCCACGCGACCGGAGCTGAGGATGCGCGCATGTTGGGTCGTTACAGGCCAGAGCTGGCGCTTGGACTCCAGCGAAAGGGGCCCCAAGATGCCGCATGACCGAATGTTCATGACACTCTCGAATTCGGCCTTTTCCATGGCTTGGAGTTCGAGTGCCCGAGCGCCACGGTTCATCCAGACCACCGAAGAGGCGGGGCGCCCATTAATATCGGTACCGGGCACGAGGGTGAAGGCGCCACCCTCGTTGTAGATCTCAGTGGAAATGCGTCCGTGGGGCTCGGGATGGGATACTGCGAACGCGAGGGCCTTTTGGCCATAGCGTGTGGTTTGCACGCCAATTCCCGCCGCGTCGCGCAGCGTGGAGCCGCGCCCGTCGGCCGCGATCGCCAGGCGCGCGCGCAGGCGCGTCCCGTCCTCAAGCGTCACAACCGCCTCGGCGTCACGGGAAACCAGGCTGCGAAAGCGGACGCCGAACCGGAGCGAGACCCGCGGTAAACCCTCGATCGCGCGCGCCAGAACCGCGCGGGCGTGCCAGTTGGGCAAGTTCCACCCAAACGCGACTTCGCCCATGTCGTCCGCTCGAAAATCGCGTGTTTCGCGGGTCTCCGGCGGCCAGCCCACAGTATCGATGATGCGCAGCACCTCGAGCGGTGTCGCGTGAGGTTCGAGCGCGCTCCACAATCCCGACTGAGCAATGAGATCACGCGAAGGGCGCAGATACGCCGTCGCGCGGAGGTCGGCGCCGGTGCTTGTGCCCGCTTCGGGAGGCGAAGACGGGTCTGCCAAGACAACGCTGAAGCCCGCCTGACCAAAAGCGGCGGCCGCTACCAATCCCGCGAGCCCGCCTCCTGCGATAAACACATCGACCTGTTCCATCACGGATTACCTAGTCCGAGGAGGGCGCGCGGACCATGGCTCACGTGTTGAGTTGTGCAAGAAAGCCCTCAAGATCATCGGTGTGGTGGTGCATGTGGGGGGCGGGGGCCGGGTCGGGGGCGACGTGAACTGTGCGCATGCCCATGGCAAAGGGCGCGGCGAGGTTGCGAGGATCGTCCTCAAACATAGCAGCCTTCGCTGGATCGAGGCCATCCCTCGCAAAGACGGCCTCAAACGCGGCTCGCTCGGGCTTGGGGCGGAAGTCCGCGTGTTCAACCCCATAAATTGCGTCAAACGCCCCCGCGAGACCCCGCGCGGCGGTCACGCGCCCTGCATACTGCGCGGATCCGTTGGTGTAGACGATTTTCCGACCTGGAAGCGCGGCGATCTGGCGGGCCAACCCTGGATCGGGCATCAGGAGATCAAACGAGATGTCGTGGACGTCTTCCAGATAGCGCTCTGGATCGATGTCGTGATGCACCATCAAGCCCGCGAGCGTGGTGCCGTGATCGCGCCAATACGATCGCCGCAACTGGTCCGCCTCGGTACGGTCGACGCCTGCCACGTCCATCACCCAGGTGGTCATCCGGCTCTCGATCTGATCGAACAGCCTGACATCTGGTGGGTAGAGCGTATTGTCGAGATCAAAGACCCAATTGGTCACATGGTCAAAATCAAGGGCACTCATGCGCACAGTCCTAGAGCAGGTGTCTTGTGAATGGAACCGCCGGACGGCGCCTTCATCCGTGGTCGCTCCTGGCGAAGCTCTTATGATCCCGAAGACGGGACTTGTTCTGCAAAGCTTGATCGCAGAAGCAGGGGGCGCCTATCTTCGGAAATGAAAGTAAGACTATGGATGAGAAAAAACCCGTGCAAGCCGACGCCTACCAACTCATCCTTGAGGCCATAGATGGCGGCATCTACCGCCCTGGCGACAGACTGGTCGAAAGCGAGCTGGCTGAACGCTTTGGCGTCAGTCGAACGCCCATTCGGGAAGCCCTGCAACGGCTTGAAACGCAATCTCTCCTTTCCCGCGATGGCCGCAGCCTGATTGTCGCCTCGCTTGATCACAGCGAGACCGCAGAACTCTATGTCGTCCGCTCCGAGCTCGAGGCTCTTGCGGCCCGACTCGCGGCAAGCCATGCCACGGCAGAGGAGATCCGGGTCATGGAACGGATGATCGAAGATGATGCGGAGCGGATATCGGACCCAGGAGCGCTTGCGCGATCGAACCGGGCGTTTCATCGCCAGGTACATCTGGCATCGCACAACCGGTTCTTGGTGCAGCAGCTCGATCTCGTGTTCCGTTCCATGGCGTTGATGGCGACGACCTCTCTGGCGATCGAGGGTCGAGGCGAGACAGCCCTGATGGAGCACAGGACGATTGTGGACGCGATCGCCTCCGGTGACGGAGAGGCAGCCGCCCAGGCGTTCAGGGCGCATATCTCTAACGCTTTTGAGACCCGCCTGCGGCAGAATGCCGAGAGTTTTGCCGCGAAGACCCTGTGAAGCGGCGAAGCGAGATCCCGTGATTTGTCTTGTCCCAGAAGTATGGCCGGCGGATTGCGTCAATGAGAGCCCGAAAGGCGGCGACCGTGGCGAGCGGGTAATACAGGATCATGCTTGGCACCCATTTTACCAACCAGCGGTCCTCATCGCTTGCCACCGCCACGGTGCTGATTGCGATGTTTACGAACTCGCTTAGGACAAAGATGGCGATCAGGGACCAAACGAGCCCGCTGGCCCAGGGTGCTGTGACTGGATGGGCGACACCAAAAGCCAAGAGCCAGAAGCTCCAAAGGAGCGGGGCCAGAAGAAACGCGCTAAGCGTTCCAAAAAATAGGATCTGAAATCCAAGGAACCGTTTGGGTCCAAGGTCTCGAAGAAGCTGCCGGGGTTCGGCCATGTGCACCGCCCATGTCAGCGCATAGCCCTTAAGCCATCGTCCGCGTTGCCTAATCCAGGCGGCGGGGCGGCAATTCGCTTCCTCGCGGGTGGTCGAGTTGAGGATT
Organism: Pseudomonadota bacterium; assembly: GCA_039027595.1. Lineage (GTDB taxonomy): Bacteria > Pseudomonadota > Alphaproteobacteria > Rhodobacterales > Rhodobacteraceae > Ovoidimarina. Next base: position 4,924 of record JBCCKB010000160.1, read on the forward strand.
TCGGTCCGCCAACCAAGCCGGGCCAGCCGGATGCCCAGGTCAGCATCCTCGGTGACGTTGTGGGCATCCCATCGCCCGGCGGCCTCGAGCGCAGTTCGTCTGAAGAAAACGCTGGTGCCCCCTAGGGGAATGGCAAAGTTCAGACGCGCGAGCCCCGGAAGAATGATCCTGAACCAGCTTGCGTAGTCGATCGCGAAACAGCGAGAGAGCCAATTTTGAGGGGCATTGTAGAAGGCCAGTTGACCCTGGAGACATACCACGTCGCTCGGCGCCGCTGCGAAACGCGCGGCCACGCGCCGGATCTGGTCGGGGGCAGGGGCGTCCTCGGCGTCGTAAATCCCGACAATATCGCCTCGGCAGAAGTCGAGCGCGTAATTGAGCGCCCTCGGCTTGGTGCGGATCATACCCTTGGGCACGACAATGATCCGGAACTGCGGGCCCAAGCCCCGGTTTTCGAGCGCTGCCTCCGTGGCATGGTCATCTTCTTCACAAACGAGGCAAATCTCGAGCTTGCCTGCTCGATACTCAAGGTCCGAAAGCCTATCGATTAGGTGCGCCGAGATCTCGGCCTCTGAAAGAAGGGGTACAAGAACCGAGACCACGGGGGTCACATCGGGTTCGGGTTGGTTGAACGGCGTGCGGCGGGGCTCGGTCAGACGGGCAACAAGCGCGGCGGTTCGCAGCAGCATGGATGCGACGAGCACCAGAACCGCCCAGGACGTCAGGGCGGTGAGCGTTGCTCTTGGGGCAAGGACCATTGCGAGGCCCGGTGCCAAGATCAAGCCAAGACCAATGGCGGCGATGGGCACATGGCCCCAACGGCGCACACTCATCCCCACAGGTGGCCGCGCCTCGGCGCGCCCTGTCAACCAAGACGCGCGCAGCTCGAGAAGCGCACACGTCAGATCGGATTCGTAGGCCACCGCCATCCGAACTCGCCCGAGGGTTTTTTCGAGTGTCGGGCGAACGTCCTGAAAGCACTGCGGTCGGCTTGTCGCCACAACAGTAAATCCGCCCGCACGCCGCCAGGGGACGACGCTGTGGCGAAGACAGAAATCCGCTCCCAGGAGATCTACGAGCGCGGCATCGACATGCTCTGGATTTGGCTGGACCCGCAAAACGCCCTTTTGGAGCGCAAGCCCTGAGGCCAGGACATCCTCGCTCACCAAGTGTTGCTCAATCAAGATCCGACCAAGTTGCAGGCCCACGGTTCGGTTCTGCAGCTCGAGCGCACGATCAAGGTTGGCGGGAACGAGGGCTCCAGTTTCAACCAAGATCTCGCCCAATGGTCGCGCCCTGAACGGAGAGCCGGAGTCGGCCAGGCCGTGGCCAAACATTGGGTCGCTGACGGTAACCGTCTGGGGCGCCGCGGGCGATTGCGTGCTCTTCGCGGCCTCGGCCGTCGAAATCAGCCAGTCCGAGCGCAACTCAAGGATCAAGCCCGAAAGGTCGTCGTCAAAGGCCACCGCCATCCTGACCAGTCCGAACACGGCCTCAAGCGCGGCGGCCACCTCGCCGAAGCGGTGTGGCCTGCTGGTGGCGATGACCGTCAGGTCTCGGGTACGACGCCAGGGCAGCAGACCATGGCGGAGGCAGAAATCCGCGCCAATCTCATCCACGAGACTCAGATCGATGCGTTCGGAGAGCGGCCTGACCCTGAGGACCCCGGCTTGCAGCGCCAAACCGACACCGAGATCATCCTCCGCGAGAAGCCCCTCTTGAACCAGAACGGTGCCCAATGGCTTCGACGTGTCCTGGTCGTGGCGTCGTAGACCATGCGCGTGGTCGTTTGGAGTGAGAGCGCCCGTCGCGACAAGGATTCGTCCAATCCGTCGATCCTTAAACGGTGAAGCCGCGTCGATAACGCCGTAGTTCGCACAGGCCGCTTCGATCTCACCGGCGACGAACGACGGGCCATCGGGTCTAACGATTTGGCTTTGGCGAGGATGTGCGGGTAATGCGGGCATCTGCGGTTTCCGGGCAACGACCCGGGCAGACATCCGGCCTTTTCGTTAAAACTGGCTTAAATTTTAGGGAATTGGCGCGCCCAGCTAAAGTTCTGCTTTAGGCGCGCTCCGCCATGGCCGCCACAAAGCGCTCAAAAAGGTAGTAGCTGTCCTGCGGCCCGGGACTTGCCTCTGGATGATACTGCACCGAAAACACCGGCCGGTCGGCCAAGCGGATTCCACAGTTCGACCCGTCGAAAAGCGAGACATGGGTTTCAACGACCCGGCCAGGCAAGGTCTGGCTGTCGACCGTGAAACCGTGGTTCATCGATGTGATCTCTACTTTGCCGGTCTCCAGATCCTTCACCGGGTGGTTCGCCCCGTGGTGCCCATGGTTCATCTTCACCGTCTGCGCACCAAGAGCGAGGGCCAGCATCTGGTGGCCGAGGCAGATTCCAAAGACCGGGATCTCGGTTTGGTCGAGGACCTCGCGGATCATTGGGACCGCGTAGTCACCCGTCGCAGCCGGATCACCTGGCCCATTTGACAGAAAGAGCCCGTTTGGGGCCTGCGCCAGAACGTCCTCGGCGCTCGATGTCGCGGGCATAACGGTCACGTCGCACCCCGCCGAAGCAAGGCAGCGCAAGATATTGCGCTTCGCGCCGTAGTCGATCGCCACCACTTTATGTCCTGTCGTTTCGCGGCGCGGGAAACCGTCGGGCCAAGCCCAGCGCATTTCGTCCCAACGATAGGACTGTGCGCAGGTGACGTCCTTGGCGAGATCAAGCCCCACAAGGCCCGGAAAGCCTCGCGCGGCGGCGACGAGTGCCTCAAGGTCGAAAACACCCTCGGGATTGTGCTGGAGTGCGACATGGGGCGCTCCCTGTGGCCGGATCGCCCGGGTACGTCGACGCGTGTCGACACCACCAATTCCAATTCGTCCCCTCCGCGAAAGCCACTCGGTCAGCCGTTCCTTTGCCCGCCAGTTTGACGGGTCGGTGGGATCCCATTTAACCACCATGCCTGCGGCGGCTGGTTCAGCGGCCTCATCGTCCTCCG
>JBCCKB010000161.1:0-7853 GCA_039027595.1 Pseudomonadota bacterium
ATCGTCTCCAAGGACGAGAGGGGCACCGACGATGGCGGGCATCTTCGGATCGGCCACACCGATGAGGGTGGTTTGTTCCTACGGATGGCGCCGGGAAATGGCGAAGGCAATACCGCCTGGAAGACGCAGCCTGGCCTGCTCGAAGAAGGCGAATGGCAGCATATCGCGGTCAGCTTCACCGAGACCGGCGTTGAGGTCTATCTCGACGGCAACCTTGTGCCTCAAGGCCAATGGAGCCCCATGGAAGGCAGTGTGCCGTCGCCGAACCAGTTCACCGAGGCCTATCTCGTCCGAAACGAGGAGCCTTGGGTCTTCGGTGCAGACAGCTACACAGCCGAACTCAACGACACCGCTCAGCAATTCGCTCTCGATGACGAGGATCTCAAGAAGCCGTTCGAAGGCGCTATTGGAGATTTTGGCCTCTGGGGCGGATTCTCGGCTGACGATGCGCTCGGGCGCAATGACATTCGCGTGCTGATGCTGAACGGCCCGGGCGCCGCTCTCACCAACCCCTCGGGAGTGCGGCCGATGCTGGCGGCCGACGACACAATGGTGGGCGGCGCGGGCAACGACATGATCGATGGTGGCGCCGGGGATGACGTTATCCTGGGCGAAGACGGTGCCGATACGCTCTACGGCGGCTATGGCGACGACCACCTCCAGGGCGGCGCGGGCAATGACAGCATGGATGGCGGTTGGGGGTCCGACCTCCTAGAGGGCGGCGCGGGCAACGACGTGCTCCTGAGCCGCTCCGATGTGGGCGAGGACCGCGCGGGCCAGCTCGTTTTGGGCGCGCCGTCGCGACCCTTCCCCGATCCCTCGATCGACCCAGAAACGCTCAAGCTGATCGACTGGACCGACCAACCCCTGGTCGGCGACGACGTCCTGGTGGGCGGTGCAGGTCGCGACCACTTCAAGTTCGAAACGTTGCTGAACGCCAAGGTCGAGCACCTGGTCGAAAACACCATGGGCAACGGCCGGATGATCCACTGGCACGGCGTTGCGGGCGAGAACGCGCAGATCCATGACCATTGGGTCGACGGTATCGGTGTCGACGTGGTGGCCGATTATGTCGCGGGTGAGGATAAGATCTCGGTCATCGGCCACACCACCCAAATCGAGGTCGACTATGTCACCATCGATAGCAATGGTGACGGTGTGGACGACGACGCGGCCTCTGTGATCACCGTCTATTCCCAGCAGGGAAATGGCGGCGGCGCCCATGACGAAGACTACCTTGGCTACATCGTGGTCTATGGCGACAAAGTCGAGGAAGAAGAGATAGAAACCGATGCGGGTGCGCATTACGGCGTGGTTCGAACCATCGATGAGCTGCAAGAGGCCGTCGCACCCTCGGGGCCGTTTAAGACCCACGACGACCCAGCGCTGTTTGGCTATGACAGCCGCGACGTGGAGAGCGGTCCGATCGGTTCGAACCCGATCGCCTATTCCGACAACGCCTGGCTTAAGGCGGGCGCGGTGGATTTGGCCTCCGCGGTGCCCGACGATCTCGAGATGCCCGCCGTGCTGTTGCAGGACACCGGCGGCAGCTTCGATGGCGCGTCGTCCAAAGAGATCGCCCATAGCCCCGACATGGCGCTGAACGAAGGCACGATTGCCTTTACCTTTACCGCCGACAATCCGGCCTCTGGGCAAGACCAGGCGCTCTTTTCCAAAGACCACACCGGTTTCAAGGACGGTGGCCACGTCACCGCCTATCTCCGTGGCAATGGTGAGTTGAAGCTCCGCTTCCAGGATGAGGACATGTCCTACCATCTCCGCTCGAGCGAAAAGATCGAGGCGGGTCAGGAGTACCACGTCGCCTTCACCTTCGACGACACTGAAATCGCGCTCTATGTCGACGGCGAGCTGAAGGACGTCGAGGAAGGCACCGATGCTGGCATGTCGGGCAACACCGAAGATCTTGTGCTCGGGGCATCAACGATGCAGCGTCAAGGCGACAACGATAACCTCCGGAACCATTTCGAAGGCGAGATCGGTCAACTTGTTCTGTTCGATCGCGCGTTAGAGCCCGTGGAGGCAATTTTCTTGGCGGCCTCAGGAGGTGATCCCGAAGGACTTGAAGCCCTGTACTCCGACGCACCGCTTACGCCAGCATCCGACGAGCCACTGGCAGATACGCCCGTCGACAACGCGCCAGTACCCGGCGCGCCGGAGGATCTACAGCCCGAGCCCCTAGCGCCCGAGGACCAGCCCTCAGAGACACGCGTTCCCGAGGTGCCGGAGACGCAGCCGAACGGCGATCCAGTTTCTCCCGAGCCCGAAGACTTGGCGCCCGAGGACGAAGAGGCCAGCATTGGCGTCATTCTTAGCCGGATCTTCGACATCCTATTCGGTCTCTTCCGCTTCGGCGGAAGCGACACCAACATCGCCACGAATAACGCAACAGAAGATGACACTGGCGCAGAGGTCACACTGCTTTCAGAGATACTTCCGGTCCTTGAGGCTCTTGAGGACGACGTGGCCGAGCTCATTGGTGAGGAGGGCGACATGGAGGCCATGGCCGGGTCCTAGGTTTGCGCAGCGCCGTTCGGCATGGGCAAAAAAATTGGAAACCTCGCTCTAGCGGCCTGCTTGCGTTCGATCTCGGAAATTGCAAGACGCAGGCAGCAATAGGGCGGGTGTTTCCTTGCGAATCTCGGATCAGATACAGACCGAATTGGTCAATGCCGTCCGCGCGGCGGCGCAAGAAGAGGTTGTTCCAAGGTTTCGCGCGCTTTCACCAGCCGAGGTGGCGACAAAATCCTCCGCGACAGATCTCGTGACTGTCGCTGACAAGGCCGCCGAAGCGCGTATCAGTGCCGAGATCTCGCGGCTCCTGCCTGGCGCCTTGATTGTCGGCGAGGAAGCCGTTGCAGAGGACAAGACGCTCTTGGCTCAGATTGAAGGCTCCGAGCTCAGCGTCATCATCGATCCGATTGACGGAACCTGGAACTACGCCAACAACCTGCCCCTGTTTGGCGTGATGGTCTCGGTGGTTGCGGAAGGCCGCACGGTTTTTGGACTTCTTTACGACCCGCTGTCGGATGCCTGGATTTCTGCGCGCGATGGCGCCGGCGCGTTTCGGACAATCCAGGGAGGCGGGACAACGCGACTGCGGGTCGCAACCGATAGTCGCTGCGCGCATGGCTTGGTGCCACTGTATTTGTTTCCTGTGGAGGTTCGACGGCGCCTGGCGCCTCGCCTGCTGACGTTTGACCGGATCGGGTCCTATAGATGTTCCTGCCATGAGTATTGGCTCCTTGTAGAAGGCGGCGTTGACTTTGCGATTTCGGGGCACCTTCAACCTTGGGATCATGCGGCGGGTGAGTTGATTTACAGGGAAGCTGGGGGTGTCGCGCGCATGCTCGAGGACGGCGCGCCATACAGCGCTGCGCGCAGCACTGGGCATCTTCTTTTGGCGCGCTCACCTGAGACGTGGGAGAACCTCTGCGAGCTATTTTCCGAGGCCATTTTCGGACCCTAGCCCTTTCGCCTCATCTCATTCCAAGGCCGTGGAATGCGGTTCTGTGATCGTCGCGGCAATAGCTTGCGCATCCGTGCTGCAGCCCTCAGTTCGCCCAAGTGCTGCCATTATAAGGACGGATTTCCGCGCCACCTTTTGGTTAACGGAGTGTTTCCAACCTGATACCAATCGAGTGGGTGGATGATGAACGCGAGCCCGGAACTCCAGGCCACGGCCCTAGAGCCAGATAGTGATGCCCTGCCCAACGGGACCACGCTCTTTCACGGCCAGTATTCGATCGAGTCCTATCTCAGCAGCGGCGGGTTCGGGGTCACATATCTTGCGAAAGACAGCCTCGACAGACGTGTGGTGATCAAGGAGTGCTTTCCACGGGTCACGTGCCGCCGCGACGGTTTTAGAGTGGTCCCGCAATACAAGGTTCCCGAGGAGGATTTTCAAGCGCTTGTTCGGCTCTTTGTCGACGAGGCCCGCAACCTTGCCAAGCTGGATCACCCAAACATTGTCGGCGTTCACCAAGTCTTCGAGGACAACGGAACGGCGTATATGGCGCTCGACTACGTACGTGGGCGGGAACTGCTTGAACTGATTGACGACGGGAAGGTGCTGCGCTCGCCCGAAGCCGTCCAGAAGCTCCTCGAAACGCTCTTGGATACAGTCGACTTCATTCATGGACGCGGGATACTGCATAGGGACATTTCCCCGGACAACATTCTGATCCGTGGCGATATGAGCCCCGTGCTGATCGACTTCGGAGCCGCGCGTGCCGACGCTATGTTTCGTGATCGTCGGACCGCTGTCCTGGCGGTCAAGGACGGATACTCGCCTCAGGAGTTCTATATCGGCGGAAGTCATCAGGACCCGTCGAGCGATCTCTACTCTCTCGCGGCGACGTTCCACCATCTCATCGCCGGGATCGCCCCGATTACAAGTAGCGAACGGCTCGCTGCGGTAGCCGCGAAATGCCCTGATCCGCAAGTCTCACTGGTCGGAACGGTCAAGGGGTATGACCCTCGGTTTCTCGAGGCCATAGACACAGCACTGCACGTTCTCCAAAAGAACCGTTTCGATTCCGCGAGGGCATGGAAGGGGTACATTCGCGGTCAGGATCGGGTCGAGGCCGAGGACTCGCTGGCGGAGGTCCTTGTAAGGCGGCGGAGACAACTCGAGGAGGCGATGACACAGCGACCCGCATCGTCCCCCACCCAGGCGGTTGGCCCAAAGCCGAAACTCAAGGTGGTCACGGCCGGGGGCAAGGTGCGTTCCTCGCCTCGGTCAGCGCCGAGGTCCATCCCACGCAAGCGCACGCAAAGTTCCGAGGTGTCAAAGCGGCCGACCCAACCTGCGAGCGCGCCGCGCTCGGTCACAAAACCGAGGGCCAAGCCAAAGCCTACTGCGAAAGCCCCGTCAAAGGCGCCGTTACCCGCAGAGTTGCGCCGTACGCGAAAGCCAGCACCTCATTCTGAGCCCCCAAGCCCGGTTGGCGATACCCTGCCGCGGTTCACGACGCCTCGCCGGTCCCAAAGGCGCCAGCGGCTCCTCATTTCCCTTGGCGGCGCCACGGCGCTTTGCGTGATCGGCGCGTTTGCCATCCTCAATACGGCCGACATCGGATTGGATCCCGGAAGTGTGGCGCTTGCCGACACATCGGGCCCCTTTGCCCCAGCACCAGCAGAGGCAGACCCAGTTTCCAGAGGGCTTTTGCCAGAGCTCCACGCGGGCGTTAGCACTCAGGGGCGTCCTGCCGAACTGCCACGGCCTAATCAGGACGCGCAATTCACGAACATGCTGTTATCCTCGGGTTCACAAAGGCCATCAGTCGTAACGCGGCTGGCCAGCCCCATGACGATCGATCCAGCGATCGTGAGCGCAGGACTGCCACGCGTTGCGGACGCACCGGCGCCTTCCACAGCACCGGCATTGGCGACCCTCGTGGTAGCAGGCTCCAGCGATGCGGGCCCCACAGCGGACATGGTCGCACCGGAGCCTTACGCGTCGCCGTTCTCGGACACGTTTTCGGCGGATACGGTCGTCGATGCGGCGGCTGTGATGTCTGGCTGGGCGGTCGATTTGCCATTCTCGACAAGTGCCGCGGCGCCCACGCTTGTGTTTGGCACTTTTGAGAACGCACCAGACTGGATGCAGCGTGGGCAGAGCATCGCTACGGTGAACGGGATTGAAGTGGCGTCGCTGGAGGAAATTCGAGCAGCAATTCGTTCCGTTGGCCCGCCTGATGGTGCCGGAGCCTGGTCGGCTGTTTTCGGGATACGAGATGCCGGATCTGCCGATATCACACTGCGAGAGGCGCGCATCGCCGGTGTTCGTCAGGTCGCCCTTCTGAATGGCCTCAAGGTAAAGACCATTGCTGAGGGCGGTGTATGGCGCGCTGTGGTCACCGAAAGCCCGTTCGATGCAGATGACGCTTTGCAGACCGGAGACGAGATCGCTGGATTTATCCCCACGAGCGAAACCCTCGATGGTCCAGCAAGCCTTGTCCAAATCCTGGATCGTGAGTTGGCCGCCGGTCGGACCAGTTTCGAATTTGCAGTGAATCGTGACGGCGACCTTTGGGTGGTGAGTATGATTTACTCTCCCGATGCGGTGCAATAATCCGCTCGCAAACGCGCGTCTTTCCAAACTAATCAAGTAGTCCGTTGGCTCGCCGAGGCAGCTCTGGGAACCTCGGGCTTGCCCCTCGTTCGGGGCGTGCTTCTTGGACAGCACTGGCTCGCAACACTTCCAAGCGTGTCCAATCGCGCTCATTTGCAGCGAATTTGTCGGAATTCGAAACAATGTCCCAGCTTCGCCGCTTTTCGTCCACAATTTATGAGGACGGTGCATGCCGGTGAAGGTTCCGAGTTCACGATGTCGCCCCAAGAAATCGGCGCGCTGAGGCGTGGCCTTGGCGCGACTGTTCTTTGCAAACTTACAGAAACCTAAGGAGAGCAACGTGGATTTTGCGTCCCGCACCAGCCGAAAGGCGATCCTGACCGGCGCTACCATCCTTGGCGCCGCCTTCCTTCCCGCCATCACGATGGCCGAAGTCGTTACATTGAAATCGGCCGACGGCACAGTGAACCTCGTCGGCGAATTCATCGAGTTTAAGGATGACAACTATGTCATTCGGACCGAGCTCGGCGACCTCAGGATCAGTGCAGCGCGCGTGCGTTGCGAAGGAGCTGCCTGTCCCGAGATCGATGTGACAGCGGCGGATGTAAGGATTGCGGGATCCGATACGATTGCGCTTGGCATGATGCCACTTCTCATTGCCGGGTTCGCAGCCGCAATGGATGCAGAAGCAGAACTGACCAACACGGCGGTACCCGGACAGACGGTTGCACAGATCATCGGAGACGACGGGTTTGGCGACGAGATCGGTTCTTACCTTGTAACCTCCTCATCGACCGAGGCCGCCTTCGATGCGCTGATGAACGGTGAGGCGAAAATTGGTTTGGCATCGCGTCGGATCATGCCCGCCGAAGCCCGCCGACTCAAGTCATCGGGTGCTGGAAATATGGTGAACCCAAGCCAAGAGCGCGTGGTCGCCGTCGACAGTCTCGTGGTCATCACGCATCCCGAGAACCCAGTCAGCGACCTCAGCGTCGAGGATCTGCGTCGGATTTACCGGGGCGAGGTCTCAAATTGGGCAGATGTGGGCGGACCGGATATGCAGATCACACGCGTGGCGCGCTCTGATGGGGATGCCACTCGCACGTTCTTCGACGGCCGGATCCTCGGTGGTAGCGGTGCGACGCGTGTCGGAGACATCGCCGTCGCCGCCGATGACCAGGAGATGGCGGCCATGGTCAACGCCGAACCCGGAGCGATCGGCTATGTCGGCTACGCGTTCCAGCGTGGCGCCAAGCCCCTGACACTTGTAAACGAATGCGGAATAGCCATGGTCCCCGATGCGTTCTCGGCCAAAACCGAGGAATATGCGCTTGGCCGCCGATTGTATCTGTACAATCGCGGCGACGCGGTCGATGACGCCACGGCCGAATTCCTGGACTTCGCGATCTCGGAGGAAGCAGACGGTGTGGTTGCCAAATCGGGGTTCATCGACCTCGGGATCGAAAGCCGCCCTCAGGACATGAACGGCGACCGCGCCATGGGGCTTTTGACCAGCGCGGCGGATGACTTTGAAGCGGGGGTGATGCGCGAGATGCTTGCGGCGATGGTGACGTCGGACCGCCTGTCGACCACGTTCAGGTTCCGGACCGGATCGTCCAATGGATGAAAAGGCGATGCTCGACCTGAAAAGGTTGATCTCCTATCTTGAGGGTCTGCCACAAGGCACCGAGGTTAAGCTGGTTGGCTTCACAGATGACGTGGGTGCTTTTGAGTCGAACAGGCGGCTTTCTGTTTTGCG
>JBCCKB010000162.1:0-7824 GCA_039027595.1 Pseudomonadota bacterium
GCATGATGCCCTTTTGGATCCCCATCATCTCGAGGAAGTTGTCATCGGCTTGGGTCAGAACGTCGACAATGGCGTTGCCGATGCCGACGACGTCGTATCGTTTGGTCATGGTGTCTCCTGTGAAGGGATCGCGTCGGGTGTCACCCCGATACGCCAAGTGAGATTGGGGATGTCCGGGGCGTCGGCCGTGCGAGAGGCTGGGTGGACAGTGCTGTCCGAGACGATCGCTGTGGCTCTGGACTGAAACGGCGTGCGCGGAGCCCGATCCGCGCGGCCACGGGCAGGAGCGGACACGCGCGCTCCGCCCCGAGGTTCTGCGCGTCGCCTCACGCCGCCTTGTCCTCGAATTGGCAGAGGTCGCGAATGATGCAGTTGGGGCAGACGGGTTTCCGGGCCTTGCACACATAACGGCCGTGCAGGATCAGCCAGTGGTGTGCGTGCTGTTGAAATTCGGCGGGGACATGGTCTTCGATCGCGCGTTCGACGGCGTCAACATCCTTGCCGGGCGCGATCCCGGTTCGGTTGCCGACCCGGAAAATATGTGTGTCCACGGCTTGGGCGGGATGGCCAAACCACATATTGAGAACGACATTCGCGGTCTTGCGACCCACGCCCGGCAGCGATTGCAGCGCCGCGCGCGACGAGGGCACCTTACCGCCGAACTCGTCGATGAGGATCCGGCTGAGCTTCATGACGTTCTTGGCCTTGTTTCGGTATAGCCCGATCGTCTTGATGTGCTCGATCAGAGCCTCCTCGCCCAAATCGAGCATCTTTTGCGGTGTATCGGCAACCTCGAAAAGGGTGCGTGTCGCCTTGTTGACGCCGGCATCGGTCGCTTGGGCCGAAAGCGCCACCGCCACGACGAGCGTATAGGCGTTCACGTGGTTAAGCTCGCCCTTTGGCTCGGCCTCCGCATGTTGGAACCGGCTGAAGATCTCGTGGATCGTGGCATAGGGAAGCTGTGCTGCCATATCCGGCGCGCTTATGGCGATATCGCCGCCCGGCGGCAAGCGTTCAGACTTGGTTTACCACGTTCGCGTAGTGGTGGGCGCGGAGTTTATGCGCAGGAGCCCGCAGATGGCCGCCAAGGTTGCCGCCCCGTCCCCCGAAGCGCTTGCACGTTCGGCCTATGGGCCCGCCACGGGCGTGATGACCGACGAGGATGGTCTGATCCCGATCGAATGGCTGCAAATCGGGCATCATGTGGTCACGCATGAGGGCCTCGCCGGGGTACTCTGGACCGGGACAACGCCGGTCTTTGACCTGGCCGAGGGGGGCGACAGCGTGGTGATCGCTCCGGATGCGCTGGGTGATGCGAGCCCGGGTGTTCCGGTGACCGTTGGTCCAAAGCACCTGGTCTTGGTCCGGCATCCCGGCGTTGTGCTCCACTTCGCCGAAGAGGCGGTATTCGTTGAGGCGCGAGACCTGCTGGGGATCAACGGCATCACCCGGGCGCGACCCGCCTCGGGGGCGATATTTGTCCATGTGGTGCTTGAAAGGCCGGTTTTGATCGAGACCCAAGGCCTGTGGAGCTCGACGCTCGATCCGCAAGGCGATGTGGCGAAGGTGCCCGTCTTGCACGAAGGCGAAGCGGCGGTGTTGCGCGATGTGCTCGCGCGGGAATGGGCCGAACAACGCCAAAGCGCCTGACGCGAGAGCATCGTGCTTCCGACAATCGTTCGCCGCGCGCGTTTGCCCTGGGTCTTCCCGCGGCAATCGGTTCGAGGAGCGCTCCTGGGTCTGTTGGGGCAGCCGAACCGTTGAGGATGTTGCCCGCGGCATTGGTGCGCGGGATCCGCAACATTCGGGTCGCGAGGGGTCTTGGCGGGGCGTATCTTCCCGGTATTGCAGCTAAGGGAATCCCGCCGATGAATGCCGATGCGCCGCTCGAACAGGCCTACTATTACAAGCTGATGCGCCGGGCGATCGATCGGATCGACGCCGAGGATGGGCGCGGTCTTTCGCTGGAGGAGATCGCGCGCGATATGAACCTCTCTCCGGCCCATTTCCAGCGGATCTTTAGCCGCTGGGCCGGGATATCGCCAAAGAGGTTCCAGCAATATCTGACACTTGACCATGCCAAACGGCTCCTCGAGGAACGCCACACAACTCTTGAGACTGCGGACCGCGTGGGTTTGTCGGGCGGAGGACGGCTCCACGACCTATTCGTGCGCTGGGAGGCGATGAGCCCCGGCGAGTTCGCCCGGGGCGGGGAAGGGCTGGAAATTCTCTGGGGCTGGTTTGAGAGCCCGTTTGGCCCCGCGCTCATCACAGGAACGGATAAGGGGATCTGCGGGATCGCCTTTGCCGCTGAGACCGGCGCGGAGGCCGCGATGGCGGACATGTTCGGGCGTTGGCCGAAAGCCAGCTACACCGAGGATCCGATGGCGCTCGCCCCCCTAGCCGACGCGGCGTTTCCGCGCGCGAGCGAAATCGGGGACCCGGCCCCCCTGTTTCTGATCGGTGCACCTTTTCAGATCAAGGTTTGGGAGGCGCTGTTGACGATCCCCACGGGCCAAGTCACCACCTATTCCGACATCGCCCGTGCGATCGGGCACCCAAAGGCGGTTCGCGCGGTGGGCACGGCGGTCGGACGGAACCCGATCTCATGGTTGATCCCCTGTCACCGGGCACTGCGAAAGTCAGGCGCTTTGGGCGGATACCATTGGGGCTTGCCGGTCAAGCGCGCGATGTTAGCTTGGGAGACTGCGGAGGCGGGCTAGAAGAGGCCAAAAACCGCCGCTTACCGGGCCCTGATATGCGATAACACTTGAGTTTTTGCGATGCGCGCTTTGGTAGTCATGGGCGGAAAGCCTCGCTGGGTCGGGGCCGGACCCAAGAGGAACAAGGCGATATGATACCGAAACTCCCCCTGATCGCGGCAGCTACAGGCGTGCTGCTGCTGGCGGCGTGCGAACCCGCCCCGTTTGATCCCAACGATCCCAACAAGAACCGGCGCGATGGTGCGATCGCGGGTGCGGTTTTGGGCGGCCTTACGGGGGCTGCCGTGGGCGACAACTCGCGCTTTGATGAGATCGTGGCGGGCGCGGTGATCGGAGGCGTCGCGGGCGGCGTGATCGGCAACCAGCTTGACAAGCAGGCCGCCGAGCTTGACCGCGCCCTTGGCAGCAATGTCTCGGTGATCCGGCAAGGCGATCAGCTTATCGTTCGGATGCCCCAGGATATTCTGTTCGATGTGGACAGCGCGACGGTTCGCCCGGCACTGCGCGGTGATCTCTTCACGCTCGCCGACAGCCTCCAGCGTTACCCTGATACCACGGTCGTTGTGGTGGGTCACACGGACAATACCGGGTCCGCGGCCTACAACCAGGATCTCTCCGAGCGGCGGGCGGACGCGGTGGCGGTGATCTTGACGGGCGCAGGTGTTGAGAGGTTCCGGGTCCGTGCAGTGGGCGCGGGCGAGGACCAGCCGATCGCGTCGAACCTCACACCCGAGGGACGGCAGCAAAACCGCCGCGTGGAGTTCATCATACGCGAAAACTAAGCGCGGCGCGGGTGGGGCAAGGGCGTGGCCGGGTGCGTGTTGCCCGGCCGGCTTGGCGCGCCGCCCAGGGTTCGAGAGCTTGACCCAAGGTGCCATCCGGGTGGTGCCAGCTCGCCCGGTTGTCGGACGACCACCGGGCCGACCCGTGGTCCGAGCCTGGTGCGGCCCGCGCCCGCTGAGCTCAACCAAGAAAAATTTTTGCTTGGCAGACGACAAGAATACGTCTAATCCACCGTCATTCTCAAGAACCGCAACTAGAGGAGGAGCTTCATGATCGCACGCTGCATCACGCCGCTTCGCCTCGGCATGCCGTTTTGGCTGTGTGTTCCGATCGGACACGGCGCCTCCTGACCAGGACGCCCGCACAGGGCTAACTCCTCAGCAGCACAATCGGACACCACGGCGCCCCTAGGGCATCCGAGGCCTTCTTAAACTTACATCACCACCTTCAAAGAGGGATCCGGACCGCGACACCCGCGGCCGGAAGACCAAAATGACACAGATCGTTCGACTAAACTCGACTATCTCTTCGGATGCGCGGATTGCCGGCATCATCGAGGAATTCGGTGCTTGGCGCGTGCTGCGCCAGGCGATCCGCGCCCTATTGCGCACCCGTCGCCGGGCATCGGTGGGGCCAGAGGGTTTCAGCAACCATCTGCGCCGCGATATTGGGCTGGCGCCGGAAACAGAGGCGTTGCGGTATTGGGACCTCGGGTGAGCCAGGGAAGTCTGGCCGCCGTCTCGCGCGCGCTCTCCCAATGCCGTCCCGCGCTCGCGGGACGGCCACGGCTCGGGCCTATCTGCCGGGTGCACGGACATGCGCCGCGCGGTCACGGCATCTCTTCCGCTCCGTTTGGATGTGATGTCAGTTGAGTTGGCGAAAAACGCCCAACCTCGCGGTCCCAGCGAACACCGCCCCTTGTCGCGACGGCCCGGGAAAAGCTGGGCTAGGCACCAAGCTTGGTATGGACCTCGGCCAGATCGATGTCGCCTGTGGGCATCTTGTTTGCGGGATTCTCGAAATCGTACCGGAAGAGATCAAAGTCCCGGTGATAGATCTCGTAAACCAGGTGCATCGCGAGATCGTCGAAGAAATCCTCGACCGGGTGCTCCCTTTTTGGCCCATGGCCCTCGCTTTCATTGAACCTGGGGACATCTGCAATCGCCACCGGCACCGGCGTGTCGACGGCGTCGAGAACTGATGCCATCCCCGTCTCGAACTGCTCCGTCCAGAAAATGCTGTCGTAGAGCCCCCCATTGGCGATGAAGGTCGAGATGTGCCCCGACATGGCCGACCAATGGATATCGGGCTCCATTGGCTTGCGGAACCGGATCGTGTCGCGCGCGAAAAGCAGAAACCGCCGGAAGCTTGCGATCTGGTCGAATTCGCCGTCGATCTCGACGCCGTATTTCTGCATGAGCATTGGGACGAGGTTGCCTCGATACCGATTGCCGTTCCGCTGAATGCCACAGATTTTATCAAAAAAAGAGCTTAGGATCCGCGTATAGGGGTTTCGGACGCATGTGAACGCATAGGTGCTGTGGCTTTTGACCTTGTCCGTGATCAGAGGTCGGCTGTCCTCGTTCGACCATTTGTGGAGGCCATGTGTCGCGTCGTGGATATCGCCGTCAAAGTACGTTCCGTGATCGGAGTAGTAGAGGATCTGCCCGATCGTCGAACAGGCGCATTTCGGCACGACCCGGTACACCATGCTCTGGCTCTCGGTCATCCAGGTGCCCGGAAAGCCCATCCCTGCCTCCTCATACGCCCCCGGGGGCGTCCAATGCCCGTCTTGGTGCGGCTTCGCACGCGAAAAAACCAAGTAATGGTTGTGAATTCAATAACCGTTCTGGATAACGGAGGGAACCAGGCCGAGCAGCCGCAAAACACCGCCCATGAGCCAGATCGCTTATATTCTTCTGTGCCACAAGGATCCGCAGGCCATTGTCAGGCAGGCACGGAGGCTGACGCGCTCGGGGGACAAGATTGCGATCCACTTCGACCCCCGCGCTCCGAAATCCGACTACCAGCTCATCCGCCGCGCCCTCGAGGGCAACCCGAGCGTCACCTTTGCCAAGAGGCGGACGAAATGCGGCTGGGGGGAGTGGTCTCTGGTTCAGGCAACGCTTTATGCGACCCAAGCCGCGCTGGAGGCGTTTCCCGATGCCACGCATTTCTACATGCTCTCGGGCGACTGCATGGCGATCAAGTCAGCTGAGTACATCCATGAGTTCCTGGATGATGATGACGCGGATTTCATCGAGTGTTTCGACTTCCACGGCAGCGACTGGATCCGAACCGGGATCAAGGAAGATCGCCTGACTTACCGGCATTACTTCAACGAGCGTAAATCAAAGCGCCTGTTTTACGGCTCAATGGCCGTTCAGAAATGGCTTGGGCTCACGCGGGAGGTGCCGGCCGATCTCGAGGTGATGATAGGCAGCCAGTGGTGGTGCCTCAGGCGGCGTACGATCGAGGCAATCCTTAAGTTCTGCCAAGACCGCCCTGAGGTGGTGCGGTTCTTTCGCACGACGTGGATTCCGGATGAGACATTCTTTCAGACCCTGGTGCCGCACCTGGTGCCCAAGGCGGAAATCCGGCCCCGGACTCTGACGTTTCTAATGTTCTCGGACTATGGGATGCCGGTGACATTCTACAACGATCACTATGATCTGCTGGTGGCGCAGGACTTTCTTTTTGCCCGCAAGATCTCACCGGATGCCGGCAAGCTTCGGGCGCGGCTGGGCGAGCTCTACGCCGCGAGCGGAGCGACATTCAAAATATCGAATGAAGGCAAGAAGCTTTATCAGTTTCTGACCGAACGTGGTCGTGTCGGGCAGCGTTTTGGTCCGCGCTTCTGGGAGAAGGAAGCCACGCTCGGCCGCGAGCGTGAGCTGATGATCGTGGCATGCAAGAAATGGCATGTGGCCAAGCGGCTTCTGGATCAACTCAGCCACCACTCGAATGTGCCCTTGGTGGAGTATCTGTTCGACGAAGAGGCAACCAAGCTTCCCGATCTGGGCGGGATCCAGTCGACCTTGGCGAAACGCACGCGGCACCGCCGCGCTCTGATGCGTATGCTGTTCGACTATTTTGACACCGACCGTTTGGTGATCTGCATGGACCCCAACAACATTGATCTGCTGCGCGATTTTTATGCGGACCGGAGCACGACGCGACTGTTGGAGGTGGAGTGCCAGTTTACGGATGCCTATCTTGAAGGACACGCGCTTCGCGTCGGCCTTGCCGGTCCAGAGACGCCACCCGAGACGCTCGGGCAGATCCTGCCCACGATCCGCAACGATGTGATGGCCGAGAGCGACCGGTTGCAGGACGCGAATTTTCCACAGTTCTACCGCATCCGCGAACGGGCCGAGCCGGATGAGAACGCCGATGCCCTGGCAAAGTTCTTTTCGCTGAGCAGTGACCGGGCGCGGGCCATTGCCGGAACAGGAACCCTGTTTCGTGACTGACAAGACCAAGCCCAGGGGGGTGCCAGATGGCTTACGACTATGACGATCAGAATATCTTCGCGAAGATCCTGCGCGGTGAGATCCCGAACGATACGGTGATCGAGACCGAGCGGACCCTCGCGTTCCGCGACATCGCGCCCCAGGCGCCTGAGCACATTCTGGTGATCCCGAAGGGGGCCTATGTGACCGCCGACCACTTTGCGCTCGAAGCGAGCGAGCCAGAGATCGTGGACTTTACAAGGGTGGTTGGCGCGGTGTGCAAGATGCTGGGGGTGCAGCCCGGCGCCGGCGGGTCGGGTTTTCGAACGATATCGAACGCCGGTGTCGACGCGGTGCAGGAAGTCCCACACTACCATGTGCATATTCTCGCGGGACGGCCGCTGGGGCGGATGCTGCAGCCGGGCTGAGGGCGGGCCGACAGGCGCCCCGGCTGCCGGGCGTTGCCCGCCAGCGGCCCACCCGCCAGCCGCGCCCCGGACACTCCGTCGATGCTAGCCCGAAACCTGTTCTCGCAGAATCGATGCCGTGAGAGAGATCATCAAGTAGATCCCCGCAAAGATCAGGGCCGCCAGCAGGGTATTTTCGAAGGCGCGGGGATATGTGGCCTCGTCGGGCGGGACCGGGTTCACTCCCAGTGAAAGATAGCGCACCTGACGGTTTGCCTCTGTCCGCGCGCTTTCAAGCGCTTGTAGGGCCTCCAGCATCATCTGCGTGCGTGTCTCAAGGTCCACTTCGGCCATCCTGAGCTGGCCCGATGTCCGCGCGAGCGAGCCCTCTCCGGCCGTGCTTTCCGTCAGTTGGGAGCGCAAATCCGCAACCAGCGCCTCGAGGCGCGAGATATCGCC
>JBCCKB010000163.1:0-7725 GCA_039027595.1 Pseudomonadota bacterium
TGTTCGCCGGGACCATGGAGGTCAAATCCGCGGGCGATCTCGCCGCGATCCCCGATGACCGCTGGCTGTCGCAGATGGCGCAGGGCATTTTCCAGGCCGGGATCAGTTGGAAGGTGGTGCGGGCGAAATGGCCCGGTATTGAGGACGCATTCCATCGATTTGATGTGGGCCGAACTGCGCTCATGTCGGATGACACCTTCGACGCACTTCTCCGGGATGCCCGCGTGATCCGCAGCGCGCCCAAGATCCGCGCGATCCAAGAGAATGCTGTCTTCGTCCAGGACGTCTCCAAGGAGGCGCGGGGCTTCGGCCGCAAAATCGGCGACTGGCCCTCCGAAGACTATGCGGGCCTCCTCCTCTGGCTCAAGAGGGAAGGGGCCCGCCTCGGCGGTACGACGGGGCAATACGTCCTCCGCTTCATGGGCAAGGAGAGCTATATTCTGGGACAAGACGTCATCGCCCGCCTGATTGCCGAGGGCGTGGTTGAAAAAGCCCCAACATCGCAAAAGGCCATGCACGCGGTTCAGGACGCCTTCAATACCTGGAAGGACCAGTCCGGCCGATCCCTCACGGAGATCAGCCGCGTTCTCGCGCAGTCTATCGACGCGGGATAATCCGCTTCTTCTTTTTGTAAATATCCCGGGGGAGCGCGAGGGGGCTGGCCCCCTCGCCCGGTCGCCGCCTTGGGGCGGCGCGCCCTCCCATGCGACGAGACCCCGCTAGCCAACCGAGACGACATACATCACGCCCAGGAAGAAGATCAGCGGCCAGGACAGGCACGCCCGTGACTGCGCGCGCCGGGATCACCGGATCCAGGCTGACGGCCGGGAAAAATCGCGCTGACTGGGGACATGACCCAAGGCGGGCGGCCAAGCGTCACATCGGTCAGGGGGACGCACGCCGTCGTCATAGCCTCAACCCTCGAGCTTGATCGGCTGGCCCGTTTCGAGCCAGGACTTCAACGACGCCAGATGCCGCGCCCAGCCCTCGCGCACCCCCTGATGCGCCTCCGGTATCTGGTAGTGCTCGCAGGTGAGCTTGCAGCGCGGGCCCTCGGGCTCGATCAGGAACACGATCCGCGACACCGTGTTGTCGCCCTCGGCAAAGTTCGGCTCGAAGGTCTGTTCGATCCGCGTCTTCGGCTCAAGCCTCGTCGTGGTCTGGGTCAGCATCGTCGTCCCGTCCTTCCGGATCATCTTCGTGGGCTCACCCACCGCCGCATCCCCTTCCGCCGCATCGCAGGCGAAGTGGTACTGCGCGATCTGGTCCGCACGGGTCAGGGCGTCCCAAAGCGCGTCCTGGCTGCAGCGGATGAAGGTCTGGTGGACAAAGTCGGGTCTGTCTTGCGCATCGAGCATCGGGCGGTCTCCTTCAAGATGGGATTTGAGTGAAATGATCCCGCGGGCCAGAGGCTTGGCCAGCAGGGGTTCGATCCAGCGGTCGACGACCTCCTGGAGCGGCACGGCGTTGAGGTAGTGATGTTTGAACCGGCCTTTCTTCCGGGACACGACGAGCCCCGCGTCCTCCAGGACCTTCAGATGCTTCATCACGCCAAAGCGCGTCATATCGAGCTGCGCTTCGAGCTCCGAGAGCGTCTGGCCGTCACGTGCGCGCAGACTGTCCATCAACGCGCGCCGGACGGGGTCGTTTAAGGCTTTGAAGATCGTGTCCATGATCAGATTATAGGTGACAATTTAGTCACGTGACAATATAGTCACCTATAGGAAACCGTTGCCCACGCACTAAATCGTTGCGAAAACACGGGAAATAGGAGGGCGGAATGGGTGAGCCGAGCTGGCTGGAGATCCCCGAAGGAAGGCGAATCGCCTACCATCGCGTGTCCGGCACGGACCCCGGCATCGTTTTCCTTGGCGGCTTCGCCTCGGACATGGACGGCATCAAGGCCACGCATCTCGAAGCCTGGGCGCGCGCCCGTGGCAATGCATTCCTACGCTTCGATTACTCGGGCCACGGCAGGTCTTCGGGCGCGTTCACCAATGGGTCGATCGGCGCTTGGGCCACGGATGCAAAGGCCGTCATCACGACGCTCACCGAGGGACCACAGGTGCTCGTGGGGTCGTCCATGGGAGGGTGGATCGCGCTCTTGATGGCCGAGAGGATGCCCGATCGGATCGCGGGTCTTATCGGCATCGCGGCCGCACCCGACTTCACCGAAGACAGCATGTGGGCGGGCTTCACCGAGGCGCAAAGAGCGAAGCTTCTGACCGAGGGTCAGATCACGCTGCCATCCGACTACTCCGACCAAGGCTACACGATTACCCGGCGCCTCATCGAGGATGGCCGCCGCCATCTTGTCCTCCGCAAACCCCTGTCCCTTCCGTTCACCACACGCTTTCTCCAAGGTACGGCCGACGCGGATGTCTCGACGGATGTGGCGCTGAAACTCCTCGACCACGCCGATGGACCAGATATCCGCCTGACCCTCGTGAAAGGAGCCGATCACCGGTTCTCGGGTCCGACGGAACTCTCGCTCATCGAGGCGGCCCTCGAAGAGGTAATCGGGCGCCATCGTGGCGGGGAGGCCCCGTGAACTACGAGGCAGCCCTCATCTCACTTCGCCAGATGACCGATGCCGTTCGCACGGAGCGGGTCAATCTTGAGAGCCATCCGATCCCTGAGCGGGGGTCCGCCGATGACGCGCGGCTATCGCGCAAGATCGAAACATGGCAAGGCCATGCGCGCGGGATCGCAAATGCGTTCAGCCAACGCGCGGAATTCGCTCAAGCGGTGGCCAGCACGCGTGGGCCGGGCGCCTACGGGCGGCGGCAAAGCGCAGCCGCGCACCAGCGCAACAACGCCAGTATCAGAGCTCTATGCACGACGTTCACGCAAGAATTGGCCGCCTTGTCGCAACGTCTGCGGGGACCGCAACATGAGGGGGTTCAATCGCTTCGGGATCTTTCCTCGGTTCTCGAAGAGATCATCGATCTGGGCGGCGAGGAGCTGGACCCGATCGCGCGGGACCTGTCACGGATGTCCGGCGATGTGCAGACGTCGCAGGTTGTCGCGGGAGGGAGCCCGCCGCCCTCAGCATTGAAGGACGCCGGCGTGACCAGCCCGTTGGGGATCATGCTTTTGGGCATGGTGGTTCTCGCGGGCATCCGCGTCCACCTCAGCGCGGCCGGGCCGTGAGACCGCCTAAGACCTATACCGCGCTCGAAGACTTCGGACGGATACGCCTATCGAAGCATTTTTACATGCGAAACTTTCTTTATTCCGAGATCGGAAATTTCCACGGCCTCCCAAATCTCCCCGAAAACCCGGACCTCGCCATCGCGGCGGGGCAGCGGCTCGCACAGGATCTGCTTGACCCTCTGCATGAGACCTTTGGGAGCCTCGCGATCCGTTCGGGATACCGATCGCCCGCACTTAACCATTTTGGTGCGACCAAAGTCCGGCCCCAGAAATGCGCCGCGAACGAAAAGGCCTTCGCGAGCCATATCTGGGACCGGCGTGACGCGGCAGGCCGGATGGGCGCCTGCGTGTCGGTGGCAATCCCGTGGTTTTCTGACCGCTACGCGACCGGCCGCGATTGGCGTGACCTTGCCTGGTGGCTTTATGATCATCTGACATTCCAGGAGGTTTACTTTTTCCCCAGGCTTGCCGCCTTCAACTTGACGTGGCGCGAAGCCCCTGAGCGCCGAATCCTCAGCTACATCGCCCCAAAGGGGCTGTTATTGGGGGCCGGAGAGGTGCCGCCTGAGCCGCTTGATGCGCGCCGGTCGCGCTACGCAGACTTTCCGACCTTCCGAGGAATTCCCATGCCATGAGGCGCTTGGCCATACGTCAATCTTTGGTTGTGTTGGGCGGTGGGTCGCGCGAAACTGAAAAAAACGAAGTCTAGAGCAGCGATATGACAGAAAGAGCAGATCCGACCGGCATGGTGTAAGGCCGATGCCTGCCCCTGTGGTCCTCATACCTGACCGGCTCTGTGACGCGCGGATCTTCGCGCCGCAAATAGCGGCGCTGTCAGCGACGCGGGCCGTTCATGTGGCTCCGATCACGCGCGGCGCCTCGATTGAAGAGATTGCGGGGGCGGTTTTAGAAGATGCACCCGACCGCTTCGCTCTTGCGGGGCTTGCAATGGGCGGCACCGTGGCGCTCGATGTGCTGCGTCAACGCCCCGACCGGGTGCTTCGCCTTGCTCTTCTTGACACGTCGCCACTGCCCGAGACCCCGCAAATCGCCGCATCGCGCGAGCCCCAGATCGTGGCCGCCCGCTCAGACAGATTGCTTGATGTGGTGCGCGAGGAACTTCTGCCAAGCTATCTTGCAGCCGGTCCCCGCCGGGGCGAGGTGCGCAAAGTCGCCTTGGCCATGGCGGAGGCGCTGGGTCCCGAGGTATTCGTCCGACAAACGCGCGCGCTTCAACGCAGGCCGGACCCTCAATCTGTGCTGAAGTCCGTGAAAGTGCCGACGCTTGTGCTTTGCGGGCGCGAGGATGCGGTGTGTCCGGTGCGACATCACGAGCTGATGGCGACCTTAGCCCCGGGAGCGACGCTCGAGATCATTGACGGCGCCGGGCATTTGCCAACGCTTGAGGCCCCCGAAGCGACGAATGCGGCGCTGGAGCGATGGTTGAGCGGGACGCTGTTGCTGACCTAAGGGCGCGTGCGCTAGGCATGCCCTGATCCGTCGGACCAAGTTCTGCACGGCGCACCGGGTCAGCGCGCGCTAGAGATAAGACACGTGAAGATCGCGAGTGAGGCGGCCTTTATGTGACCGCGCGGATGCGCGAGCCGCGCGGGCGCGCGTTCGCGTCGATAAACTCCAGCACAAGAGGTCGAATGTTGTTGCGCCAGCTTTTACCGGCGAAGATCCCGTAGTGCCCCGCGCCAGGTTCGAGATGGGCGGCTTTCTTGTCGTCGGGCAGGCCGGTCAGAAGATCGAGCGCGGCGAGGCATTGCCCTGGAGCGCTAATGTCGTCCTGCTCCCCCTCGACCACCTTGACCGCAACGTCCGAAATCCGGCCAATATCGACGGCATCACCCGCGACGCGGAAGCCATTGCGCGCGATCTCGCGTCCCTTGAAGATCCGCTCGACCGTGGACAGGTAGAACTCGGCCGGCATGTCCATAACGGCGAGATACTCATCGTAGAACCGGTTATGTTTGTCGTGGTCCGATGCTTCGCCCTTAGCGACCCTGAGCACCTGATCGGAAAACGCCTTGCCGTGGCGTTCCGCATTCATCGACATAAACGAGGTGAGCTGCGCCAGCCCGGGATACACCATCCGGCCAGCACCAGGGTACTTAAAGCCGACGCGCTGCAGCGCCAAGTGCTCGAGCTGACCCATGGTGATCCGGCGACCGAAATCGGTCACATCGGTTGGCGAGGCGTCGGGGTCGATCGGCCCGCCGATGAGCGTGAGCGTGGCGGGTTGTGCTGCGGGGTCGAGTTCGGCCAGCCGCGCGGTCGCCGCGAGAGCGAGAGGTGCTGGCTGACACACGGCGATGACATGCACGTCAGGGCCAAGGTGCCGCGTGAATTCGATGAGATAGAGCGTGTAGTCCTCGACATCGAACTTGCCATCGCTCACCGGGATGTCGCGGGCATTGTGCCAGTCCGTTACCCAAACCTCGGCATCGGGCAGAAGGCTTGCCACCGTAGAGCGCAACAGAGTCGCGTAGTGCCCCGACATAGGCGCCACGAGCAGGATACGCCGCATCTCGTCGGGCCGGCCGGCAGCCCGAAACCGGATCAAGTCACCGAACGGCCGCGCAATCTCGCGCTCAACCGTCACAACATGATCGCGGCCATCGTCCCCGACGACGGTATTGATGTTCCAGTCAGGCTTTGCGACCATCCGTGCAAAGGTGCGTTCGGTGACCTCGCCCCATGCGGCCATCAGCTGGAAGGCCGGGTTCGGAAAAAGACCAACGGCTGGATACGATGCAATGGCTTGCGCAGAGGCGCCCATCCATTGGTTCGTGTTGCGGATGGACTCGTACAAGTCATAGGTAAGCATGTATCGCATGTACTAAACCTCTCGGGCCTTCGCCCGGTCCTCTATACGTCGCTTTCGCCCCCCGAACCCATGCGACACCAAACCGTTTGCGGCGCAGCGCTTATGCTGCACCTGCAAAGCTAACGCCGGAAGTTAACAATGACAACAAAAGAAAGCGGGACGAAGACCGGCGCCGAGGTCACGGCACCGGAACTTGACCGGCTGAATGCGAATCTCGCCCGTGTTGAAGAGCTTTCATCACGGCTTGTCGCGGCCATGTCGCGCAAGAAAGCGATCCCTCCCGCGCTACAGGCCCCGGGCCAGGAGTTATTCGTGAAGGCGGCGGCGGCCTATATGGCCGAGATCATGGCCAATCCCTCGAAGATCATCGAACACCAGGTGAGCTACTGGGGCAAGGCGCTCAAGCACTATGTCGAGGCCCAGCATGTCATCGCCCAGGGACGTCTCGAAGCCCCCGAAGATCCAGGGCCGAACGACAGGCGGTTCCGGGACGCGCTTTGGCAAGAGCACCCCTATTTCAACTTTCTCAAGCAGCAATATCTCCTCAACGCCGAGGCCATGGAGGCCGCTGTTCAGGATTTGGAGGGTCTTGATGATGGCGAGCGTAAGCGCGTGGAGTACTTTACGCGCCAAATCGTCGATATGTTCAGCCCGTCAAACTTCCTTGGCACTAACCCCGAGGCCTTGGCGCGCGCGGTCGAGACCGACGGCGAAAGCCTGGTGAAGGGCTTGGAAAACCTCGTGCGCGACATCGAGGCAAATGACGGCGACCTCCTGGTCACCTTAGCAGACACCAGCGCCTTCCAGGTTGGCGAGAACATCGCCACATCCGAAGGCGCCGTTGTGTTCCGCAACCGCATGCTGGAGTTGATCCAGTACACCCCCACCACGGAGACCGTTCACAAGACCCCGCTTGTGATCTTTCCCCCTTGGATCAACAAGTTCTACATCCTCGATCTCAAGCCTCAAAACAGCTTGATCAAGTGGATCCTCGACAGGGGCTACACGCTTTTTGTCGTCAGCTGGGTCAATCCAGATACCTCTTACGCCGAGGTTGGGCTGGAAGATTATATCGAGGACGGCTATCTCGCAGCGATTGATCAGGTCAGGGACATCACCGGCGAAGAGCAGATCAACGCGATCGGGTACTGCATCGCTGGAACGACGTTGGCCCTGAGCTTGGCACTCATGGAGAAGCGAGGACTTAAGTCGGTCAAGTCCGCGACGTTTTTTACCACGCTGACGGATTTCTCGGATCAGGGCGAAATCGGCGTCTTCCTTGATGATGATTTTGTCGACGGGATCGAACGGCAGGTGGGCGAAGAAGGTATCTTGCATTCTTTCTTCATGACACGGACCTTCAGTTTTCTTCGCTCGAACGACCTGATCTATGGCCCGGCGATCAGAAGCTATATGATGGGCGAGAGCCCGCCTGCGTTTGACCTGCTTTATTGGAACGGAGACTCCACGAACCTCCCGGCAAAAATGGCGGTCCAGTACCTGCGTCAGCTTTGCCAGGAAGACCGGTTCGCCAAAGACGGACTCGCGCTTTGTGGTGAAACGCTGAGGCTGCGCGATGTCAAAGTGCCACTTTGCGCGGTTGCCTGTGAGACCGATCACATTGCCGCGTGGCCAGCCAGTTACGCGGGCGTTCAAAAGATGGGGAGCCGCTCAAAGACGTTCATCCTGTCGGGCTCAGGGCACATCGCCGGGATCGTGAACCCGCCATCGAAGAA
>JBCCKB010000164.1:0-7706 GCA_039027595.1 Pseudomonadota bacterium
CGGTCATCTTGGAGAGGAGGTCGCGGACCCACGTTCTGGACCGGATCCGGGCGGGGATCCTCGAGCGCGGCACGGTCGCGCTCCTGCATGAAGCCGGGGCCGGAGAGCGGCTTGCCCGTGAGTGCTTTACCCATGACGGGACGATCATCTCGCACAATGGCCGCAAGATTGGCATCAACTTCAAGGAGCGAACCGGGCATTCGGTGACGCTCTACGGCCAGACCGAACTCACGCGTGACCTTTATGACGCGCGCGATGCCACGGGGGCGGTGCTCTTTGACAGCGTTGAGAGGGTCGACATCTTGGGGGCGGATACGGATCAACCCAGTGTTCGATATGGGGTAGGGTCGGGGAGCGCCGAGATCCGCTGTGATTACGTGGTGGGCTGCGATGGGTTCCATGGGGTGAGCCGGCGGACAATCCCTGAGGCCGTGCGCCGCGACTACGAGAGGATTTATCCGTTTGGTTGGCTCGGAGTTCTTTCGGAGACGCCACCGGTGAACGATGAACTGATCTATGCGTCTTCTGAACGGGGGTTCGCGCTCTGCTCGATGCGCAATGCGCATCTCAGCCGTTACTACATCCAGTGCGATCTCTCCGATGCCCCGGAAAACTGGCCGGATGCCGTGTTCTGGGATGAGCTTCGCCGACGGATTCCCGAAGAGGAGGCGGACCGCCTTGTCACCGGGCCTTCGATCGAGAAATCCATCGCGCCCTTGCGGTCCTTCGTGACCGAGCCCATGCGTTGGGGGCGGCTATTTCTGTGCGGGGATGCAGCGCATATCGTGCCTCCGACGGGGGCTAAGGGGCTCAACACGGCGGCCTCGGACGTGCATTACCTCGCACGTGCATTGATTGCAAAATACGCCGAGGGCGATGACGAGGGCCTTTCACGCTATTCAGAGATCGCGCTGGCCCGGGTTTGGAAAGCAGAACGGTTTAGTTGGGCCACCACCAATATGCTCCATCGCTATCCCGATATGTCCGAATTCGACCTCAAGATTCAGGCGGCCGAGATTGACGTCTTGGAGACGAGCGCCGCCGCGCAGACCGCATTTGCGGAGAACTACGTGGGCCTTCCCTTCTGAAGTCCAAGGCACTTTGGGCGAGTCCGGTCACTCGTATTCGCGCCGCCCGTGCAATGCATTGGTCTCGGCGTCTTTGGCGCCGACCGGTGCGTGTGGGGTCCTCGGACCCCTCTCGCGCTCTCCCCGAGGATATTTTCATAGAGAAGAAGGGCGGGATCCCGGACCGCCGCTTGGGCGCGGGTCGGAATTTCTCATCTCGCCTTAGGGAAGCCAGCGATGATATGGCGCCCGCGTTCGCCCCCTCGTGTTAAAACCCACGTCCGTTGATCGCCTCGAGGCGTTCCAAGTTGACGACCGTGGACAGCATGAGCCGGTCTTGACTCCAGTCCTTGCTCTGACGGATCGAGGCGCTTCCAATCGCGATGGCGACACCGAGTGTCAGGGCCAGGATGGCGACTGCGGCGTGTGATCCGGTCGCAACCTGCGGCTTGCCCTGGCGAAGAGCCAGAATCCGGCGCTTAAGAACCCGCCGGGCGCGGCCGGTCTGAACGAAGGCCACGTTCATGACCTTGGGCGAGCTGGCGCCCACGGTTCGCGCGCAGATATCGAGCAGGCAGGTGGTGTAGTCGCGGACATCCACGCGCCGCGATGCAATGACGATCTGGTCGCATGAGAGCTCCCGAAGTCGATCGATCTCAGCCTTCCAGACGCCGATCGCAGGGTTCCAAAAAACAAGTGGGCGGAAGCACTCAAAGGCGATCTCCCACTCGACGTCGCCTTGGCGGATGTGCTGAAACTCATGCGCCAGCACAAACCGCATCGCCCTTGGCTGCGTGACCATCGCGCTGGGAAGGACCACGTAGCGGCGCCGCAATCCCCGGGCCGCGAAAGGCACGCGCACCCTGTCCGACAGCCGAATGTCCACCCGGGCTGTTCGACGCCAGAGAAAGCTCGCGCCAATTGTCCTGCGGATGGAAAGACCCGTTCGAATAACGCGGGCGAGTAGGGCGGAGGCACCCGCCGCCAAAAGACCGGCGAGCCCGAGCGACAAGGGTGTGTTGCCGCCAACAAGCGCGTCGAGCCAGCGCTGCCGGGTGTTTAGGAGCGCTTCGAACTCGACGGCCTTCATATCGATACTGCCCTGAAGAAAGGCCGCGACCGCGATGTCGCTCACCGCGAGCGAGCTTTTGGGGGCGGCCAGATGATAGGCATGGGAAACGGCACCGCCCAGTAATGGACTTAAGAGAACGCAGACGAATAGCGCCATCAAGAGGCTGAGCTGCATGGGATAGGCGACCGCATACCGCGTCCGCGACAGGGCCGCGCGCGCGCCGAACCAGATCAGAAGCGAAAACACGAGGGCTATGTTGAGATCAATATAGCCTTCCAGTACCGGCCTAAGAACTGTCACTTCGGAGCCTCCCTTCCACGAGCGCCCGAATGTCCTCGAGATCAGCTTCGGTCAGCCCCTCATCGTTCACCAGCCGCGCCACCAGCGTGGCCGGGGTGTCATCAAACAATGTGCGCGAGAGGATCTGCAATGACCGTGTCTGATACTTGTCCTTGGCCAGAAGCGGGGAATAGACCAGCGTTTTACCCTCCTTGCGGCTTTCGACGAAACCCTTCTCATCAAGGATGCGGAGGATCGTGGCCCCGGACGTATAGGCCAGGTTTCGGTCCTCAGGGAGACAGGCAAGGATATCCTTCACCGAGCCTTCGCCGATGGACCAGAGCCCGTTCATGAACTCTAGTTCCACATCCGTCAGGAGATTTCCGTTTTTTCGCTTCCGCATGGCGTCGCCGATTTTACCCAGTTCACTCACTCCCTAAGGAGCAGGGAACACCATTTTTCCATCCTTGCCAAACCTAGACCTTCCAGAACACGAAGAGACACCAGGCCAGTGCCAGCCCTAGCGGGACCCAGATCGGCTGACCAATGAAACCGAGCCAAGCAAGGAAGATATAGACCGACCCCAGAAGACTGATGAAGAGCCGGTCACCGAGGGTCGTGGTGAGCCCGAGGATCCCGCGTCGTTCGACCCCGTCATGGAACCGCCAGACCTCGAGAAGGCCGATAATGGCGATCGCCGAAAAAATGCCAATGAACACCGCGAGCGTCGCGGGTGTCCAGGCCATCCAGAACGTGGGCCACAAGGGATCGGTCCAGGAGAAGCCCTTTTCTTCTTGCTGTCCCACGTTGCCCCATCCGGCTTGCTGGGCAGCGGCGAGGCTTGGCAGCAGGAGGACGCTCAACACGACAACGATACGGTGCATCCTTAGACCCTTCCCATCGCGAAGCCGCGGGCGATGTAGTTTCGGACAAACCAGATCACGATGGCGCCTGGGATGATTGTGAGCGTGCCCGCTGCGGCCAGGAGGCCTAGTTCGTAGCCCGCCGAGGATGCCGTGCGGGTCATCACGGCGGCGATGGGCTTGGCCTCGACCGCCGTCAGGGTCTTGGCCAGGAGCATTTCCACCCAGGAGAACATAAAGCAGAAGAAGGCCGCGACGCCGACGCCCGCTTTGATGTTAGGCAGGAAGATCTTCACGAAGAAGCGCGGGAACGAGTAGCCGTCGATATAGGCAGTCTCGTCAAGTTCCTTTGGGATGCCGCGCATGAAGCCCTCAAGGATCCAGACCGCGAGCGGCACATTGAAGAGCGTGTGGGCTAGTGCCACGCCAATGGGCGTGTCGAAAAGGCTGATCGACTGGTAGAGCTGGAAAAACGGCAGCGCAAAGACTGCAGCGGGTGCCATCCGGTTCGTGAGGAGCCAGAAGAAGAGCTGCTTGTCGCCCAGGAACCGGTAGCGCGAAAACGCATAGGCAGCAGGCAGGGCAACGGCCACCGAAAGCAGCATGTTCAGCGTCACATAGAGGATCGAGTTGATGTAGCCCCAGTACCAGGTGGGATCCGTGAAAATCGCGATGTAGCTGTCGAAAGTGAAGGTCTGGGGAAAGAGCGAGAACCCTGAAAGGATCTCGTTCGTCGTCTTAAAGCTCATTGAGACGAGCCAATAGATCGGCAGCATCAGGAAGAGGATGTAGAGGGTCGGGATGATCCAGCGCAGCCTCATTTCTGGTCGTCCTTCGTCATCACCGTGTAGAAGACCCAACTGACCAGAAGCGTGATCGCGAAGTAGATAAGGCTCATCGCTGCTGCGGGGCCGAGATCGAACTGTCCGAGCGCGATCTTCACAAGGTCAATGGAGAGGAGCGTCGTGGAGTTCCCGGGGCCGCCTCCTGTCAGAACAAAGGGTTCGGTGTAGATGTTGAAGCTGTCCATGAACCTCAGAAGAATCGCGATCGTCAGCACCGTCTTCATCTTGGGAAGCTGGATGTAGCGGAAGACGGCCCAGTTCGAGGCACCGTCAATCCGCGCGGCCTGGTAGTAGGCATCGGGGATCGAAACGAGGCCCGCATAGCAGAGAAGCACCACGAGCGAGGTCCAGTGCCAGACATCCATGACGATGACGGTGATCCAGGCCGCGAGCGGGTCCTGGGTCATGTCATAGCGGATGCCCAACACATCGTTCACGAAATAGCCCGCCATGCCGATCTTGGGCAGCGTGAAGATGTTCCACATGGACCCCACCACGTTCCACGGGATCAGCATCGGGAGCGCCATGAGGACAAGGCAGACCGGCACCCAGGGGCCCTTGCGGGGCATGGAGAGCGCCACGATGATCCCAAGCGGCACCTCGATCGCGAGGATGATCGCGGTGAAGAGGAACTGGCGGCCAAGGGCGGCCTGGAAGCGGTCGGAGCGGAGGATCTGCTCGAACCAGTCGAGCCCCTGCCAGAAGAACACGTTATCACCGAACGTCTCTTGCACCGAATAGTTGACCACCGTCATCATCGGCACAAGCGCGTTGAAGGCGACCAGAAACAGGACCGGCAGGACAAAGAACCAGGCCTTCTGGTTTTCGGTTCTCATGTACCAGCCTCCGTGGCGATCCAACCGTCGCGGTAAACGCGCGTTTGCTCGGGACGGAAGGCGAGATGGACGGTGCTCCCTTGATCGGGGGCGTGCTCCTCTGCGACCGCCTTGATACGCGTGTCGCCAATAGCGGCCTCGATGACGAAGTGCCGGCCGACATCGGCAACCTTTGTCACCTGGGCCGGAATGCCCGTGTCGGTGATTTCAACGTATTCAGGACGCACCCCAAGGGTCGTCTCGCCGCCCGCGCCGGTTACCAGCCCTTCGAGCGGCACCTCATGGCCCTGGAAGATCGCCCGATCGCCCCTTGCCTCGCAGGGCAGCACATTCATCCCAGGCGAGCCGATGAAATGGCCGACGAAGGTGTGTTGGGGGCGTTCAAACAGCTCAACGGGGGTGCCGATCTGCACGACCTCGCCCTCCTGCATGACAACCACCTCGTCCGCGAAGGTAAGCGCCTCGGTCTGGTCGTGGGTGACGTAGATCATCGTTAGCTGGATCCGTTGGTGCAGTTCCTTCAGCTTGGAGCGCAGCTTCCATTTGAGATGCGGGTCGATCACCGTCAGCGGTTCGTCGAACATGATGACGTTCACATCGTCGCGCACGAGGCCCCGGCCCATGGAGATCTTTTGCTTGTTGTCGGGGCTCAGGTTCGCCGCGCGGACACCGAGCATGTCGGACACCTCGAGCATCTCGGCGATCTCAGACACGCGCGCGTCGATCCGTGCCGGGTCGACGCCCCGGTTCTTCAGTGGGAACGCAAGGTTCTCGCGCACCGTCATCGTGTCGTAGATCACCGGGAACTGGAACACCTGGGCGATCTGGCGCTTGTCCGTTGGGATCCTGGTGACATCGGTGTCGTCAAAGAGAATTCGGCCCTCAGAGGCCGTCACCAAACCTGAAATTATGTTGAGTAGGGTCGACTTTCCGCACCCGGATGGTCCTAGAAGCGCATAGGCGCCGCCGTCGCGCCAGGTCACGTCAATCTGCTTGAGCGCGTAGTCATCTGGGCCCGTTGGATTGGGCATGTAGCTGTGGCGGAGGTTTTCCAGCGTGATCCGTGCCATCTCAGGCCACCCGCGCGCCGTCAGCGCCGAAGTAGCGGCAATGGATCGGGTTCATAAAAAACGTGTGCTCCTCGCCGACGCTGTAGGGGTGCACGCCGGCGGCTACCGAAACCCAGGCCTCGGCGCCAAGCTGGAAATGCGCGCTTGAATCCGAGCCCGAAAGCTCCGTGACGATGACCTGGCCCTTGAGTTCGACATCTCGGTCGCTCGCGCGGAGCGGCGTAACCCGGTGAGGCCGGATGGCAACCGTGTAACGCCCGTCAGGGAGATTGGCGGCCTCGCCATCCAGCGTCCATCGTGCGCCTCCTTCCAAGGTCGCATCCTGACCGGCCTTTGTGACTGGGGCTGCGTTAATCGGCGGGTCGGAGAACACCCGCGCGGCGGCGAGGCTTGCGGGGTTCCGGTAGATCTCGGAGGTGGGGCCGAATTGGGTGACGCTGCCGTCCTCCATGAGTGCGGTGTAGCCCCCCAGGAGAAGCGCCTCTTCGGGCTCGGAGGTCGCATAGACCACCACGGCGCCGCGTCCGGCGAAAAGCTCCGGGAGTTGTTCGCGAAGCTCCTCGCGGAGCTTGTAGTCGAGGTTCGCAAGCGGCTCATCGAGAAACACCGCGCGGCTCTCCTTGGCAATTGCGCGGGCCAATGCCGTTCGCTGCTGCTGCCCGCCCGAAAGCTCGGATGGTTTGCGGTTTAGCATGGGACGCAGTTGCAGGAGGTCGGCGGTTTCCTCGACCCGTCCCTGGATCTCGCTTTCCGCCATGCCAGCGACGCGCAAGGGTGAGGCGATGTTCTCAAAAACCGACATATGCGGATAGTTGACGAAGAACTGGTGGACGAGGGAGATGTTCCGGCCTTGGGTGCGGAGCTTGGTGACGTCTTCGCCATCCATAACGATCCGGCCTGAGGCCATCGGATCCAATCCTGCCATAAGCTTGATCAGAGACGTTTTTCCCGACCCAGTGGCGCCCAGCAGGACGTTAAAATGCCCGGCTTTCAGCACCATGCTTGTCGGCTTTATGTGGGTGATCCTGCCCACAGTTTTGGTCACGTCGAATAGCTCGATCATGCCCCGTTCCCGCTTGCCCCAACGCCACGGTCAATGCCCGTGCTGTGTGAAGGCGCCACCCGCACTAGGCGGCGCCTTCGGTTTCCATAGCTCTTACTGGGCTTGCCAGCGGGCCACGAGCTCGTCGTAGTTCACCGTTTCACCCTGCGGCTTCTCGTTCTCGAGCTTGGCCTTCGGTGAACCGGGCTGATCGAGCCAGAACGAGGCGTCCTGGGCCTCGTTCAGACGCGGACCGCAGCCGCCATAGACGCCAGCGGCTTCATCTGCCTGCTGCATCCGCGCCATGGTGATGTCCATCTCCTCGGCGAGACGGTCCATGGCTTCTTGCGGCGTAAAGGCGCCCGAGTTCACGTCACCGATCTGCTGCCACCAAATCTGAGCAAGCTTTGGATAGTCCGGGACGTTGATGCCCGTAGGCGACCAGGCCACCCGGTCGGGCGAGCGGTAGAACTCCACGAGACCACCCAGCTTCGGCGCACGCTCGGTAAAGCTCTCATGGTTGACCGAGCTGTCGCGAATGAAGGTAAGACCCACGTGGGACTTCTTCACGTCGACCGTCTTCGAGGTCACGAACTGGGCATAGAGCCAGGCGGCCTGTGCCCGGTCCGACG
>JBCCKB010000165.1:0-7700 GCA_039027595.1 Pseudomonadota bacterium
ACGCCAATCCGTGACGCCACATCCGAGACCGTGTCGCCGCGCCGCGCAATCGCCACCTGGTAGCTCGGATAACTGATCAGCCCTCGCGCGTCCGGCTGGGGCCGCGCAGCGGTCGACTGGAGCGCCGCATCCGAGGTGTCAACTCCACCGCTCAAGCCCCTAAAATCTCCGTCAAATCTTCCGCAGGCTGCTACCGCCAGCAAACAGATCGACGCCCCGGTTGCAAACGAAAGTTTCTTGCTGAATTGCATCTGCTCTATCCTCACCGCCGCCCGCCTGTTGCGGGTCTAACTTATCCGTTCAATCTTGGCCCAAGCCCTCGACCAAGGGCACAAAGCGCACGGCCCGGAGTTCGTCATACTCATAGCCGTTGTCCGTCCGAGTGACCTTGATCAGACGCTGCACCGCATCCGACTGCCCCACCGGCAGCACCATGATACCGCCAACGCGAAGTTCCGCCAAGAGCGGACCAGGGGGATCCTCGGCGGCCGCCGTCACCAGGATGCGGTCAAACGGCGCCTGCTCCGGATAGCCGCGACTGCCATCGGCAGTCACTGCTGTTACGTTGGAAAGGCCCAGCTCACCAAAGACCGCCTCCGCGCCATGGGTGAGGCGCTTATGCCGTTCAACGGTATACACCCGGCGCGCCAACACGCTCAAAATCGCCGTCTGGTACCCCGAGCCAGTTCCGATCTCCAGAACCTTGTCGCGGGGCTGGACTTTGAGCGCCTGGGTCATCAGCCCCACCACCGAAGGCTGGCTTATTGTCTGACCACAGGCGATCGGCAACGGCATATCCTCGTAGGCGCGCTCTGCGAACAGCCCCGTTAGAAACTGGCCGCGGTCGACCTTCTCCATGGCTTCGAGCACGCGCTTGTCGGTGACGCCCCGCGACCGGAGCGCAAAGAGGAACTGCATCTTGCGCTCGGCCTCATCGATCATCCAAGCCGCGCCTTCAAGTCACCCAGGAGGTCGTGGGCCGTGAGATCCGCGCGCAGCGGCGTCACGGAGGTGTAGTCCTCGAGATTCACGGCGACGTCGGTTCCGGGCTCGGTTGGCCGATGGGGTGAAATCCCTTGAACCCAGAGGAAAGTGCGGCCGGTGGGTGAGGTTTGTGGGGCCACGCCATGGATCGGCACGTTGCGGCACCCCTGGGCGGCCGTGCGAAGCCCCTTAACCTCGCCCGCGGGAACAGGCGGGAAATTCACGTTGTAGAACACCCGGTAGCCGGCCTCGTCCCAAACCCCATTGTCAAGAAGCGCGCGGATCGTCGAAACCCCGTGGGCACCTCCCGCTTCGAACGGGTCGGCGAGGTCACGGTTCCGTGGTCCAAAGAATTGCGAGAGCGCGATTGCCGGGATGCCCTGGAGTGCCGCCTCCATCGCACCTCCCACGGTGCCCGAGTAGAGCACCGCCTCGGCCGCGTTGTTCCCTCGATTGATGCCTGAAAGAACCAGATCAGGTGGCGCGTTTTCCATCACGACGTAGATACCGGCCATCACGCAGTCGGCCGGGCTGCCTTCGGCGGCAAAGCGGTGCGGACCAAGTTCGGCAAGCATCGTCGGGCGACTATAGTTGATGCAGTGGCCGACCCCCGACTGTTCGAACGCTGGCGCGACCGTGAAGACCTCGCCCCCCGGTCCCGCGATCTCGGTGGCAATCCGTTCAAGAACGGTCAAGCCAGGAGCATTGATCCCATCATCATTGGTCACAAGAATGCGCATGATTTGCCCCCGAGGTCCCGCCTTTCCTAAGCGAGGCCCGAGGGCGCTTCAAGGACCGCCGGTAGGCCGGGAGGCGATATAGCCCATGCTCGTGCGGCTTGGCGGTCCAATCGGGAATGGAATGGTACTGATCTGCACAAGTCCTGCGCGTTCCAACCGGGCACGCATATCCTCTGGAGAGAACGCCTGATGTCCCCAAACCCATCTAAGCAGCGCCGTGCACCAATGCGGCCGGCTCGCGGCCAAATAGAGGGTTCCCCCGGGGCGGAGCCTGGTCCGGATCCAAGCCAAGGTGCTATCGGGATCGGGCAGGTGCTCCAAAACATGCGCCAATAGCACCACGTCAAAGCGTTCTTCGGGCACCTCGTCCGAGCCGGCTCCTGCCGCGAGCCGCCTCATTGGCACGGCCCATCGGGCGAGACGGCGCCCGGCTTGGTCCAGCATCTCGCGGGAAGGGTCAAGAAGCACCAACTCTTTTGGCGTACCAACGACCCGACACCAAGCCTCTGCCATCGCTCCGGTTCCGGTGCCAATGTCGAGGACACGCGCCCCGTGGGCGCTGTCGGCGAACAGCGCAGAGTAGGCCGCCGGGTAACCCAACCGGGACACTTTACGGTGCCAGCGGTGGGCCACGGAATCGTAGCGTGCAACAAGTCGTGGTGTCCCTACGGAGCTTGCGTCAGACATGATCTCGAAGGTGCGTTCAATTCCGTCAATTAACTTGACGATATCTCATAGCGCGGTAGATCGTCAAGCGTCTTGACGGGTTTTCGCGAGCGCCTGCAACCCTTCCCGGAGCGCCGTGAAACGCACTGTCCCTAGTCTGCGCCGAATTCGCGCCTCGACCTTGGACTTCGCACTATCGATATCCCGGAGCGCCGTACGACCCAAGTCAGTCCAAACTACACGGCGGCGACGGCTGTCAGAGGCAACACTCTCGCGGGCGATCAGACCCTCGGCTTCAAGCACATCAAGGTGTTGGGCCACCGCTTGCTTGGTTAGGCCCGACCGCTCGGCCAAGGCACCTTGGTCCACACCGTTTGGGCCAATATGCTGTACAAGCTGACCCCGCGCCTCCGCGAACCATGGATGCCCGGCCGCAACGACTTCATCGGTGAACTCCGACGTCCAGACCCGGGCCGCACGGACCAAATCCCATCCAATGTGCTCGAGCAGGCTCATAGCTCCGCCAGGATCCTCTCAGCCTCGACCCGGGGTGACGCGAGACCTGAACGATCCTCCCCTGGAAAGAAACGCGCGCGAACCGCCGTGGGCATTGGATTAGGCGCCACGACTGTCACCTTCGGGCCGATATTCACGGTCTCGACCTGCCAAGACCTCACCAACGCGATCTGCGCGGCCTTGCTGGCACCGTAGCTTCCAAAGAACTTTTGTCCCGCCCGCGCATCCTCGAAGAACACCGCCTCGCCCGTTTTCTTCGCCAGCAACAGGGGTTCGACCATCGCAATGAGGCCCTTTGTGGCCGTTACATTCACTGCGATACTCTTGTCCCAATCGCCCGATTGAATATGCCCCGCGGGCGTCAATGGGGCGGCATGAATAGCTGTGTGACACCAAAGATCAAGGTGTCCCCAACGATCATGGATGCCGCGGCAGAGATGCGCCATGGCATCCGCGTTCGTGACGTCCATCGGTGCGAGCGTCGCTTGGCCCCCTTGCGACTTGATCCGGTCGTCAAGCTCCTCAAGCGCACCGGTGGTCCGCGCTACGGCGACGATATGATGGGTCGCCCCGAGCACCTCGGCGAGGGCGGCACCGAGGCCCCGGGACGCACCGGTGATAAGCGCGAGCGGCGTAGTCATAGCGCCAGCGGTGTGCGGCGCGAACCAGGAAAGGTCAAGAGCGAGCCGTGGCGCAAGCAATCAGTCGAGATGCCTTGGATCGAGGCGGCCTTGTCAGCTGACCACGCTCCTCGTTATGGCGGCGCAATCCCCACACACCGTTAGGAGAGTACAACCTGACATCCCAACCGAGCGGAGAGCTTAGTCCCGTGCGGTGTCAAGCCATGTCCAAACAGGCATCAGACCAGCGGCCGTCTTACGCAGCGCGGGCACAAGGCCGTTCTCTTTCCAACTGGCCTCCAATGCGGCGCTCACCACAAGGCTCTTGCGTTTGAGGAGCGCACCTTGAGGGTGATCTTGGTCGAAGGGCTTTGGGATCCGCTTTAATGGTTTTGCCCCGAAGTCCGAGAGCGTTGCGCCAACGTTAGTCCCGGCAAAAGCGAGCGCGGCACTGATCCCGTCACCATCAGCGTCAATGGCGGATCGGAGCGCGCCAAGCTCCGCCGTTGTCAGCCCATGAACCCCCGTGAGCACATTCAGATAACTGGGAGAGGCTCCAAAGAACCAGTCGGGGGCAGCCGCGCCTTCTTGCACCCATGCCAGATGCAGATGCGCGTTGTAGGGGCTTTTGTCCTTCGAGAAGCGAACGTCGCGATTTATGCGAAAGAGCTTGAAACGAAATGATTTACCGGTAAGGCGTCCGAGTTCTTCCGCCATTACGTCGCCCAAAAGCTCCGCTGGCGCCTTGATCTCACCTTTGTAGAAGTCCTTCCGGGGCTCGAACCAGTCTCGATTGTTGTTTGCCGCAAGTTCGGCATGAAACGCATTTGCCCGCTCGATGAGTTCCGAGAATCCATCCACGTCGCTCTCCTCAAGTTGCCGAGAACCTGCGACGCCCTCGGCATCCCACATCAAACACGGCACGATCCAACGGTATCGTGCTGCTGTATGCAAACAGCAGCGTGCGTCAGTTCGGCTGTCCTCCCAGCAGACCCCGCAACGGGAGCGCGCGCGCGGGCCTTGTCGCCGCGCGCACCGGTTGGACCGTTCACCCAGCGAGGAAGATACATGCAAGCTGCGAGAGGGACCATGGCGCAAAGCGAGAAATAGTCTCGCGCCAGACCCGCCCTTGATCAAAGACAACGGACCGGGTCCGCCATCCATGGCTTGATGTGGGCCGTCAAAAGATGCTTTCCGCAGCACCGCTAAGCAAAATCAGCGGCTAAGTCCTCGTTCCTTGTCCCGTGCACGATGCCGCACGGGAATTCCCTTTCAATATCATGGAGGCGCGGACGATTGCGCGTCGGCGCAGCATGCGTTCTGGTCTTCGTGTGAAGCACTTGAGAATGTCGTCCACCAGCCACCGCGCCGAGGTTGGCATGACGCGGGAAAGCCGACCCAAAGCCGACCGCCCTGAAATTCGTCATGTCATCGGGTTGCGGACCGACCAAGGGCCCGAGCGCCCAAGCCCCCTAGGGCGGCATCCAATAATGAGTGTCAGATGGTGACGGCGCAGGCGTTTTGCGGTCGCGCCCGCCATAGCCCAGATCCGCCCACCAAGTTTCGAAATATGTTACTCGGCTGCTTTCAGTTGGAACCCACTCTCGATCATGTCCTTGGGTTCGATCGGGTAGTCACCCGTAAATACAGCATCGTAATATCTAGGTGCAGCGGGATCACGTCCCTCGGGCTCACCCACCGCGCGGTAGAGACCGTCGATCGAGACGAAACGCAGCGAGGTGACGCCCAGATAATCGCGCATTTCCTCTTCGGACATCGTCGCCGCGAGAAGCTCGTCTCGATTTGGGGTGTCGACTCCAAAGAAACAGGGCCACACGGTCGGCGGGCTCGCCACCCGAAAATGCACCTCCGCCGCGCCGGCATCGAGCACCATTTCCTTGATCTTTCGAGAGGTCGTCCCACGCACGACACTGTCATCGACGAGGATTACCCGCTTGCCGCGCATCAGCGCCCGGTTCACATTTAGCTTCAGGCGAACGCCCATATTGCGGATCTGCTCCGTGGGCTCGATGAAGGTCCGTCCCACATATTGATTGCGCACGATCCCCATTTCGAACGGGATCCCGGATTCCTGAGCATAGCCGATCGCGGCGGGCGTCCCACTGTCGGGTACGGGGCATACCATATCCGCTTCCACCGGCGCCTCACGCGCCAGCTCACGGCCAATCTCGCGGCGCACCTCGTAGACCGACTTGCCCCCGATAACGGAATCAGGACGGCTGAAGTAGACATATTCAAAAATACACGGCTGCGGGCGCACTGGTTCGAACGGACGGAACGATGTCAGGCCGTTTGACTGGCTGATCACCACCATTTCCCCGGGCTCGATCTCCCGTACGAATTCAGCCCCAATGATATCGAGCGCGCAAGTCTCGGATGCCAGAACCCAGCCGTCGCCCCGACGTCCGAGGCAGAGAGGCCGTATCCCCAACGGATCACGTACACCGATGAGCTTCGTGCGGGTCATAGCGACAATCGAAAATGCGCCTACGACCTGGCGAAGTGCTTCCTTCATGCGATCGGGGATCGTCGCCCCCATGGAACGCGCCATGAGATGTATGATACATTCACTATCCGACGCGCTCTGGAAAATCGCACCGCGCTCTATGAGCATTCTGCGGAGCGCAAGCGCATTGGTCAGGTTCCCGTTTTGGGCAATCGCCGCGCCACCCATTGAGAACTCACCGAAGAACGGTTGGACATCCCGTATCGCGGTGTGTCCCTTCGACCCGGCGGTGGAGTAGCGCACATGGCCAATCCCGAGATCCCCCGGAAGGGTCTTCATCACCGACTTTGATGTGAAGTTGTCGCGAACGTAGCCAAAGCGACGCGCCGAGTTGAAGCCCTGCTCCGGGCAATAGGTGACGATTCCGCCAGCCTCCTGACCTCGGTGCTGAAGCGCATGAAGCCCGAGGGCCACGTAGTTGGCCGCGTCCGCCACACCCAAGGCGCCAAAGATGCCGCACTCTTCATGCAGCTTGTCGTCATCGAAGTCGTGGGGAGGCGGAAGGTCGCGCATTTTCTGCGTGCTGCCAAATCCGTCGGTTTCAGTTGACGGTGTTTTAGGGCGAGTCGGCGGCCGTGTCACGAAACTATCACAACAATCGGAAGCCAGCCGCGCACTGCCCTCGGCGCGGCACGCGCGCCGGCCCGGCACCTCCTGGACAAGCTGTCCGAAGTTGGAGCCTGAGTTACATCATCGCCGCCGGGGAAATTGTTGTGAACACACGGATATAATCGCCTGGTGATGAACCCGCCCAGTAGACCCAAAGCCGGAACGGGTTGTCGTCATCGATCCAAACATGATCGCCTTGCTCAAGTCCCCGAAGATCGGTGCTGATGTAGTTCACATCCGTGTTCGCTAAGAAATCCGTTGCATCCATCGATGCAGGACGCGCTGCAATGCCCTGGATTGGGGAATCGAATTCAACAAAGCCGAAATGTATCCCGTTAAAGCTATCAAAGAAGACGTAATGGCTGGCAACGATCTCGCCTTCAGGGATGATCCCGTCTTCCCCACCAATATCCACTTGGATGGGCGCCTCCAGAACAATATTCTGATCCTCGTCAAAGGCATAGAGGTTGTCCGTGTCGAAATTATCTTCACCGACATCGAACCGTGTGTCTGTTGACAGCTTAACGAATTCACCGTGTCCGCTTTGCCGAAGGATTTGCCCGTCTATGACGGTTGCTGCCGCAACATGACCGGTCAAGGTGATGGCGAGGGCAGCTATAGCGCAGCGTGGCATGTGACGGCTCCGGGCGAC
Source organism: Pseudomonadota bacterium (assembly GCA_039027595.1). Taxonomy (GTDB): domain Bacteria; phylum Pseudomonadota; class Alphaproteobacteria; order Rhodobacterales; family Rhodobacteraceae; genus Ovoidimarina. The sequence continues at coordinate 7,315 of JBCCKB010000165.1, forward strand.
CATACCCATGGCTAGCCACTCGAGCCCGAGCGATCCAGGACAAGTCTTGGCAGTCACAACAAGGTGACTGCGACGCACCGGGCCCATGCGCGCGGCCGCGCCGGGAGTAACCCGGCGTTGCCTTTATTCCTTATTCATTCGGTTTTCGATGAGGTCTTCGACGACCGAAGGATCGGCCAAGGTCGAGGTATCGCCCAGGGCGCCAAAGTCGTCTTCAGCGATCTTGCGCAGGATACGGCGCATGATCTTACCCGACCGCGTTTTCGGCAACCCCGGCGCCCATTGGATCAGGTCAGGTTTGGCGATCGGACCTATTTCGGAACGCACCCATTTCTCGAGCTCTTTGCGAAGATCGTTTGAAGGCTCTTCGCCGCCCATGTGCGTGA
>JBCCKB010000166.1:0-7654 GCA_039027595.1 Pseudomonadota bacterium
CCTGCGGGGCGTGAGCTTTGATCTCGCAAAGGGCGGCTGCCTTGGTCTCGTCGGCGAAAGCGGCTCCGGCAAGTCGACGCTTTCGTCGATTATTGCGCGACTTCAGGACGTCTCGGATGGTGACGTGCTCTTCGACGGCAGCACCCTTTGTGACGTCCGCGCGCGACACTTCTCAAGAGATCCGCGCCGTCCGATGATCCAAATGGTTTTCCAGGATGCGACCGACAGCCTGAACCCACGCCAAACGGCTGCGCAATCCATTTCCGAACCCCTGCGCCAGCTGACATCGCAGACCCGCCAGGAACGCGAACTGCGCGTCCGCGACTTGGCGGAACAAGTCGGCCTTCCCCAAGCTCTCCTGTCGCGGCTCCCACATCAACTGTCCGGCGGCCAAAAGGCCCGCGTTGGGATTGCGCGGGCTCTCGCGGTCGAGCCACAGCTTCTAATTTTGGATGAACCAACCGCCGCGCTCGACGTGTCGATCCAAGCGATCGTGCTAAACCTTCTGGCCGACCTGCGCCACCGTCTGAACTTGACCTACCTCTTTGTGAGCCATGATCTCGGCGTGGTCCAAATGCTCTGCGACACCGTGGCCGTGATGCGCCTCGGCAAGCTCGAGGAATTTGGCAAAACGGCTGATGTGCTTAATGCGCCTCAGAGCGGATATACAAAAGAGCTGCTTGATGCAGTTCCCAGCCCGATCTCCGGCTAAGTCGCACGTCCACCACGGCAGAGCGCGGAATGGAACTCTCCTCATCGATGGCGGCGAGCAGGCGTCGCGAGCTCTAGCACCCACGGGCGGCGTGACAGAGTGCTCCTGGAAGGAAGGAACTGTGCGGCCGGGTTTGTGCCGCTTAGGGCGCCCCTCAGATCGCGAACTCCCTTTGGGCAGCCGCCAGTTTGTTCCAGTCAAAGCTCACGCCCGTACCCGGTACGCTTGGCGCCACGGCGCACGCGTTCTCCAGCACCAACGGTCGCGTGGTGTACTGGTCGATCGGGAACGAGTGCACCTCGAGCCAACCGGCGTTTGGCTGGCCAGACACCAAGCTGACATGAAGTTCCTGCATACCGTGCGAGCAGACCGGGATGCCGTGCCGCCGAGAAAGCTCTGCTACGCGCAACCAGCCCGTTATCCCTCCACAGTTTGATGCATCCGGTTGAATGAAACTGAGCATGGCGTCGTCGAACGCGTATTCGAACTCGTGGATCGTGTGAAGGTTCTCGCCCATCGCAAGCGGAACTCCTGTCTCTTTGGCGATCCGGCCGTAGCCCTTGTAGTCATCGGGGATGGTTGGCTCTTCAAACCAAAGCACCCCGATGTCTCCAAAGGCATGTGCGGCGGTGATTGCATTCTCAACGCTCAGTGCATAGTTCGCGTCAACCATGAAGGCCCGATCCGGTCCAAGCGTGGCCTTGACCGCGCGCGCACGCTCGATGTCGTCTCGAAGCTCTGGACGACCGACCTTGATCTTTACTGCGTCGAAGCCGCGCGCCAGATATCCTTCGGTTTGCTTGACAAGCTTGTCCAACGAGAAGTTGAGGTCGATGCCTCCCGCGTATGCCCGGCAGCGATCGGACACTCCGCCTGCCATTTTTGCCAGGGACTGCCCCGTTAGGCGGCCGCGCAAGTCCCATAGCGCGATGTCAATTGCCGAGATTGCAAATGACGCAATGCCGCCGCGCGCCACATAGTGGACGTGCCATTGCATCGCGTCATACAAGCGTTCGATCTCGCTGGCATCCTGGCCAACGAGAAACGGCGCGAGATCATGGTCGATCATGGCAAGAATGGCATACCCGCCCCTGCCGCCGGTGTAAGTGTACCCGGTCCCCTCGGATCCATCGTCTAGGCGAATGCTGACTGTGATGAGCTCGAAATGGGTATGATCGCCATGCTTTGCGTCGCTCAGCACCTCGGCCAATGGAACGTTAAAGAGCCGCGCCTCGACCGCCGAGATCCGGGTCATCAGCCCGCTCGCTGCTCTTGGCGTGCGATGATACGCGCTTGCAGCAGGATCACGGCGAAAAGAAAACCGCCGCGGATGACCATTTGCCAGTAGGCGCTGAAGCTAATGGTCCCCTGACCATTCTCGAAATTGAGAATGTTGAAGACAAGACCAAGCAACAGCGCGCCTGCCACCGTCGCCGGGATCGAGCCAAGGCCGCCGGTCAAAAGCGTGCCACCAACCACGACCGAGGCAATGGCGGACAGCTCCCAGCCAATCCCTTCGAGCGGCTGCCCCGCGCCAAAGCCGGACGCGAGGAAAAGCCCGGCAAGGCCCGCGCACCCTCCGGACAACAGGTAGACGAACGTCTTGGCGCGGTTCACCTTCAACCCCATCAGGTTGGACGCATCCTCGCTGCCTCCGATTGCGAGAACCGTACGTCCGATCGTGGTTTTCTCGAGGATGAGCCAGAGAACAAGGGTCAGCCCCGCGACAATGACGATCGCCCAGGGAAACAGGCCAAACGCTTGTCCCATCCCAAGCTTCGTGAAGTTTGATCCCCAATCCACTGAGATTGTTTGAGCACCGGAGATCACCAGCGCCCCGCCCTTGGCCGCCAGCATGGTGGCAAGCGTCGCAATGAATGGCGGAATTCGAAGGACGATGATGCAAAAAGAATTGATTGCCCCGAACCCGATGCCGGCGGCGATCGCGCCCGGCAAGGCGACCTGAAGTCCAAGGGGGCTGAGATAAGCCGCTACAACCGATGTAAAGGCGGCAACCGAGCCCACTGAAAGATCGATCCCACCTGTCATGATCACAAAACACATCCCCAGCGAGATGGCGATGAACATGGCGTTGTAGTTGAGGAATGACGAGAAGTTATAGGCGCTACCAAAGTTGTCGTAGCGCATCAGCCCGAAGAGGATCAACACAAGCAACGCAAGCCACACGGTGACCGAGGCGGAGTTGCGACGGAGGTACTTTCGCAAGTCGAAGGCCGTTTCGTCGAGCATGAGTTACGCTCTCCTGAACTGCTGAAGCCAGACGGCAAAAATGATAATGACGGCCTTGGCGATAAGAGCGACCTCGTCTTCTACACCGTTCGCGAGAAGCGTGTATTTGACCAGCTGGATGATGATCGCGCCCAGAATCGCCCCGAATATCGGCGCGCGCCCGCCCTGAAGGAGCGCCCCCCCGACAACGGCGGCAGCGATGGCATCAAGCTCCATCAAGTTTCCGTTGCGCGCCGCATCCGAGGCCGAATTGATCGCCACAACGATCAGGCCCGCCAATCCGGACAGGACCGCACAGATTACGTAGGCGCCAATCTTGACCCGACGAACCGGTCCGCCCGAAAGATATGCCGCCCGCGCGTTGCCACCGATCGCCAAAAGATGCCGACCCCAGATTGTCCGCGCAATCACCCAGAACAAGATGCACGCGATTGCCAGCGCCAACCAGCCCTGAAACGGCAGGCCCAAAATTCTTCCGGTACCTAGGTAGCTAAACGTTGGGTTTGAAAAAGTCTGTAGGTTCCCGTTTGTCAGAACCTGTGCAATCCCGCGCCCAGAGATGAATAGAATGAGTGTCGCAATGATCGGTTGTACGTTCATCGTCGCAACCATCACGCCGTTGAAGACGCCGCAAAGCCCTGCAACGAAGAGGGGCACGACGAAGGCGAGAGCTATTCCCAGCGCTGGGTTCGCGACACCAAAGTCGGATTGGAAGATCAGAGGCGCAAGCGCGCCAGCCAATGCCATGACCGCTCCAACGGATAGATCGATCCCTCCGGTCGCGATAACGATGGTCATACCCATCGCAACGATGGCGATCGTCGCCACCTGGCTGATGTTCACAAACAGAGTTTGCAGTTGGAGGAAGTTTGGCGTGAAGAGCGTGTTGAACACCAAGAGCAGAAGCAGGGCTGCCAGGCCACCATGAAATCGTAAACCGATGGATGTCGGGCCCTTTGGGAGCCTCACTGCACGTTCCATGCCCGGCCCTCTTCGTCATTATTGGCAAGCGCGTTAACGAGCGTGTTTTCTGTAATGCCAGGGTTCGTCAGCTCGCTGACGGACCTGCCTTCATGCATGACCACGATGCGGTCCGCGCCCTCGACCAGTTCCTCGAACTCCGAGCTGATGAGGACGACACCAAAGCCCTTCTCCACGTATCTGCGAATGAAGGACTGAATTTCGCGCTTAGCGCCAACATCGACGCCGCGGGTTGGCTCGTCTAGGATCAGAACATCCGGTTCCGTGGCCAGCCACCGGGCCAAGAGCACCTTCTGCTGGTTGCCGCCGGACAACTCGCGGATCGGTTGGTCCATATGAGCGGTCTTGATGCCGAGGTTGTTGATGAATTTCTCAACGAGGTCGCGTTCGCGCGCGAAGTCGATTTGTCCTCGATGTGTCAGCCTCGGCAGCATCGCGAGCGTGAGGTTCTCTCTCACTGACATGTCCGGGATTATTCCTTCGGCCTTTCTGTCCTCCGTCAGGAAACCGATCCCCTTTTCAATCGCGCTTTCCGGACCACTGGGTTGGCCCGTTTCACCGTGAATGGTGATCGTGCCGCCAATGACGTCGTCGACCCCGAAAAGCGCCTTTGCGGCCTCTGTACGGCCCGATCCCAAAAGACCCCCGAGACCAACGATCTCGCCGCGATGCAAGGAAAGATCGAACTGGGACAAACGCGGCCCCGTAGAAACGCCCGCCGCGCTAACGACGACGTCCCCGCGCTTGGCGCTTGCTCCGGCAAACTCTGTCATGCCCTCGGCGGCGATCTCGCCCTTGTCGCGGCCCAGCATGTCCGCGATCAATTCCAACTTGCTGGTGCTGGAGACGTCTCGCGTACTTACGGTCTGCCCGTCGCGCATCGTCGTGACGCGGTCGCAAATCTGGAACAGTTCGTCTAGAAAATGCGACACATAAAGCACCGAGACACCTTGCTTCTTGAGTTCCCGAACGACTCCAAAAAGAACCTCGACCTCACTTGCATCCAAGGACGAGGTCGGCTCGTCCATTATGACAAGCTTGGCGTCCAGGGACACGGCCCGCGCGATCGCCACAAGCTGCTGAATGGCGGTCGAATAGCTGGCCAGCGGCTCGCCGACGTCGATGTCTATCCCGAACCGCGACAACACTTCGCGGGCGCGTCGGTTGGCCTCACGCCAGTTAACAAACAGCCCGAGAGACTTGGGCTCGTAGCCCATGACCATGTTTTCCGTCACCGACCGCAGCGGAACAAGGTTCAGTTCTTGGTAGATTGTGGCAATACCCGCTTCCTGGGCCTCGCGCGGGCTCGCGACATTGCTTTCACGACCCGCCAAGTGCACGCTCCCATTGTCGCGACGATAAACGCCCGTCAGGACTTTGATCATCGTGGACTTTCCGGCGCCGTTTTGGCCGATCAGAGCATGTATCTCGCCCGGCTCCACGTCCAGGCTCGCCTGCCTGAGCGCCGGAACCCCTGCGAAGGACTTTTCGATACCCGCCATCGAAACGAGTGCTGCCATGAGCCAGAACTCCTTGAGCGAACGCGCGGGGCCGACAAGCTGCCGACCCCACCCGCCCGGGAGGTGTCAGTAAGCTTCGTCGATGTGGTCTGCTGCGTTTTCCTGAGTGAAGATGCGGTCTTCGACCTTGACCCAGTGCGGGATTTCCTCGCCAGCCGCGTACTTCTTCATGACATCGCAAGCAAGAGGCCCGAAGAAGGGGGAGCTTTCCACCGTCACGCCCATCTTACCGTCGATGATCGCCTGAAGCGCGTCCCGCGTGCCGTCTATCGACACGATCGTAACGTCCTCACCCGGCTTTCTACCGGCGAGTTCAAGGGCCTGGATCGCACCGATCGCCATTTCGTCGTTGTGGGCGTAGACAACGTTCACGTCGGGATGCGCCTGAAGCAGGGTCTCCATCACCTGGCGCCCGAGATCGCGCGCGAAGTCACCCGTCTGCGAGGCCACAATCTCAAAGCGGTCATCGGCGGCGATGGCATCATCGAAGCCTTTTTTGCGGTCGTTTGCGGGCGATGATCCGGTCGTGCCCTCAAGTTGAACGATAATGCCGTTGTCGCCTTCAAAATTCTCCATCAACCACTGAGCCGCCCGATTTCCCTGATCGATGAAGTCGGAACCCAAGAACGCGACGAAGTGTTCGCCGGGCTTGGCGACCGTGGGATCAACGGACCGATCCACGAGAAAGGTCGGTATACCGGCCGCGCGCGCCTTCATGACCGCGGGGATCAGAGGCTTTTCCTCGCGCGGCGGCAGAAAGAGAACGTCAATTCCCTGGGCGATCATGCTGTCAACATCGGCCACCTGTTTTGCGGCCGAGCCAGCGGCATCCGTGGCAATCAGATCCCAGCCACAGGCCTCGGCGGTGTCATGGAATGACTTCGTTTCGGCGATACGCCATGGGTTGTTCGATTCCATCTGGGCGAAACCGACCTTGTAGGTTTCCTTTTGCTCCAAAGGGGGAAGGCTCTGTGCCGCGGCCGCCGTGCCAAGGAGCGCGCCCGCCACAATCGTCGACATCAAGAGAGTTCTGCGTTTCATGGTTCTCCTCCAATGTGTTTTGCGACCGCCAAAAGCGGACGCGGTTTATGGGTCATGCCCAATTTAGATACGTTGTCTGCTTGCGCAGATAGCCGTCGAAGCCGTAGGCCCCGTCCTCCCCACCAACTCCGGACAAGCCCCAGCCCGTATGAAATCCCTGAACGGCTTCGCCGTTCGTCCGGTTGAGATAAAGCTCTCCAAACTTGAGCCGCCGTGGCGCCTCGAAGAGTTGTTTTTCGTTCGACGTGAACAGGTATGCCGACAGCCCGAAGGGCGTCGCATTCGACAGCATGACGGCGTGATCGAAATCGTCGACCCGCATCGCTGCGACGACGGGGCCGAAGATCTCTTCCTGAAGGGACGGGTTTTGGTTGTCCGACACTTCGAGGACCGTCGGCGCAAGCCAGTGGCCCTTCGAGTAGACCCCGTCTTCCAGGGGCCCGCCCTTGAGCAGGACCTCGGCTCCGCTGGCGACGGACCGCTCCACGATCTCCACCACTTTTCTGGCCTCGGGACCGCTGACTTTGGGGCCGATGTCGTGATCGATCATCGGATCGCCGATCGTGAGTCCGCGCGATGCTGCAACGAACTTTTCCAGAAACTCATCGGCAATGTCGCGATGAAGATACATCCGTTCGTTGCATGTGCAGATCTGTCCGCAATTTGTGTAGCGCGCGATCACCGCCGCCGAGACCGCGGCATCGATGTCTGCATCCGCCATGACGATGAAAGGCGCCTTGCCGCCAAGTTCGAGGCGGAGCATCTTTATGTGCTCGGCCGCAGACCGAAATATCTCTCGTCCCGCGCGCGTGCTGCCGGTCATCGTGACAAGTGACGTATCTGGATGCTCGACAAGCCTTTGTCCAACGACGGGTCCCTTGCCCGTCACGACATTGAGGACCCCGGGAGGAATGCCCACATCCCCCGCCAGCTTGGCCAGGGCAAGACCGGACAGGGGGGTAATCTCGTGCCCGAGAAGCACCACGGTGTTCCCCGCAACGAGCGCCGGGCCCACCTTTCTCGCCGCCAGCGCAAGCGGGTAATTCCAGGCCGTCAGCGCGACCACGACGCCATAGGGATGGCGGCGAATGAAGATCTCTTCGGATGGATTGTCCGAGGAAACGATGTCGCCTTGGATACGGCGTGCCTC
>JBCCKB010000167.1:0-7498 GCA_039027595.1 Pseudomonadota bacterium
ACGGCTCGCATCGGCGCTCACACGAGCCTTCTCGGTTCATGCGGTCTCGACCCATCTCCTAGAGACAGAGGCCTGGGATCTTGGGGCCGTGCATTACGACCTGCTTCAGGGGATTTCCGATGACTTCCTCCTTTACAAGGCGCCGCAGCATGATGCGGTCTCCGACCGAGACCACGCCGTTTGGGGTGGCGTCGTTGAGGCGAGTTATCGGGTCTTCGACCTGTTTCTCGCTAGGCTTGCTGCGCTGACGGGGCCAGAATGTCGGATAGCTCTGGCGGCCGATAGTGGGTATCGCACCGGAGGTGATCGCCCGGCATCTCCGGTACGGACGCTTGAAGAGGCCGACACGTGGCGGAATGATCAGGGTTTCGCCGCCATCACCGGCCCAGGCGTTGAAAAATCATCGCTTGTCGGTGCGCATCTCCGAGGACTTGCCTCGACGATTTGCACGCTTGGCGATTTGGAAGAGAGCCTACCTTGGCAACTGCCCGCATGGCTTTCGTTCAATGAACGTGCGAAGCGCGTGTATGCAACCTGTGAAGCGCCTGAGCCGACGATCGCAAGGTCCGCTCTACCTTGGTCCGAGGCCGATCTGGCGCGACTAAAGCAATTTTTGAGCAACGAAGATCAAAGCGCCGCTGCGAAAGCAATGCTCGAAGCCCGCTTTGCCATGGCGCAGTCCCTACGCCAGGTCGGTGAGATCGCCCGGTCCGCGTCTATCCTGGAACAGATCGTCAAGCTGCAGCCGCATTCCTTGCGCTGGCAGTCCACGCTCTTTGAGTTGAACCTGGCTCGACGGGACTTCGCTGCCGCGCAGCATCAGATTGACCTCGCCGTTGAAAACGCACTCGATCCCGTTCTGCTTGCGGTGGCACGTGCACAGTTACTCTTGGCCAAGCGGGAGCCGAAAGCAGCGATTGCAGCTTTGCAGACCGCACCGATGGTTGCACTTGTGCTCCGAACCAGAGGGGATTGTTTCGCCCATCTTGAGCGATGGTCAGAAGCAGAGGACGACTATCGTCAGGCTATTGTCTTGGCGCCCAGGGGTGGCGCCGCGTATGAGGGTCTTGGGCGCAGTTTGCTTGCACAGAGCCGCTTTGCAGAGGTCGCCGCTCTCGCGATCGATAGCGAAACAGTCTTCGGCGCAACGGCGCTCTCTTCCTACCATCTCGGCATCGCCTGCTACCGGATGGGCGAAATCGAAGATGCGATGCTCGCGTGGGAACGCTCGGTCGCAATCGCGCCCGGCTTCGCGCCAGCCTATCACAAACTCACTAGCCTCTTTCGCCACGATCGCCCTGATCCGGCAAAAGCAGCGATGTTCCATGCTCTGGGCCGCGTCGCTCGGCATGTCAGGCTAAAGCAGAGAACGGCCCTGTCGAAAGAAAAGAGCTCGCACCTGAGCACGTAACCCTTTGGAAAAAATCTTAATCGAGAGACGACACCGTGACCTATCCCCGCTAACACATGCTGGCGTCATCAAGAGTTCGACAATCCGAAAGCACGAAGTGAACCAGCTTCGGCATAAGCGTGAGCGGGACTTCCGCACGTCAGCTCCCGGCCGCTAGCCCCGCAAAATGTTCTCGAACTTCTTCCCGCGCGCGAGTTCGTCGACCAGTTTGTCGAGGTAGCGTATCTCTCGCAGGGTCGTGTCTTCGATCTCTTCAACCCTGACGAGTTGTCGGCGAGGCGCTCAGGAAAGGTAACCTTGACGGGTGTGGCCAGGCCTTCCACTAAGATCTGTCCACTGACCTGACCCCTTCGAACGCAGCCACTCCGAATGGAAGATTGGCTTGTTCAAAGGAGCAGGGGCGGGATCTTGCTAATGGACCAGCAGCCCACAATTCACTAACACTCTATTTCGACCACCCGGTGGGGCTTGCCATATAGGGTCATCATGCTTGATGAACTTGTTTTGTGTTACAATGATCTGCGGTCTTTCCTCACCCGCCAGTTGGGATGCCCTCACGATGCTGCCGATGCGTTGCAAGAATTGGCGGTGAAGTTCGCCGCTTCGGATCGTCAGTTCCAAGGTGTCGCGAACCGGCAGGCCTATATCTTTCGTGCCGCTCGCAATATCGCCCAGGACTGGGATCGTGCGCGGCGGCGGCGCCGAGCGCGTGATGCCAGGGCAATCGTCCGCGGGTTCGGCGCCGACCCGATCGTGTCTACGGAGGATCAGGTTCTTGCCGTGCAGCGACTCCGCCTTGTGTCCCATGCGCTGGACGAACTGCCTGAGCGCCAACGCCGGGCGCTTCTGATGAGCCGCCTCGGCAAGTTCACTTTCCGCGAAATTGCGGCGGAACTTGGTATCTCGGAAAGCATGGTCGCAAAGTATATTGCCGCCGCATTGCGCCATTGCCGCGACCGGCTCGACGATGCCTAGCGGGCTGGATCGGTCGCGCAAATCTGCTCGATGAGGTGACATCCATGAGCTCTAGTGGATGGGAGGGCAAAACGGCATCGGATCGTCGCCGCCTTGAGGACGAGGCCATCGATCTTCTCGTTGCGGCCCATGCCGGGGGGCGCGCTGCGCGAGGCGCTCAACATGCGCTGGAGGCATGGCGGTTGAAAAGCCCGGAGCATGCCCGTGCTGTCGCAAAGGCCGAGGACGTGTGGGGAAAGGTCGGTGCCGGTCATGCCGGTCCGTCTGCGTGGTCCTCGCCGCGACAATCGCGCCAGAGACGTGCGACAGCCTTGCGCGTCGTAGCTCTCGCTGCTGCTGTCCTCGCGCTTGTGGTTTTCACCGATGACGCTCGATTATTACTTGCCGATCATCAGACGCGGGCTGGTGAACTCAAGACCATTGCTCTGCCAGATGGCTCTAGCGCTACCCTCAACACCGCAAGCGCCATCGATCTTGAATTCGGATCGGATCGTCGTCACGTGCAGCTGCTGACAGGCGAGGCGTTGTTCGAGGTCGAGGCGGATCCAGCCCGGCCCTTTGTCGTGGAAACGCCCGAAGGCACCGTTCGCGTGATGGGCACCGTCTTCTCCGTGCGCTCCATTGCAGGTGAGACCCGTGTGAAGGTCGCCGAGGGAGCGGTGACGACGACCCCTGCGGCGGCACCGGAAGAGCAGATTAACACCGGAGAAGGGCTTACCTTCACGGAAAATCGAACGGCGAAGATGGCCGTCCAGCAATCGACTGCCTTCGCCTGGCGCGAGGGGCGACTGATCTTCAATTCCGTACCGCTCAAAACGGTCATTTCTGAATTGGATAGGTATTACTCCGGTATGTTCGTCCTCGTCGGCGGAGACTTTGGCGAGCGTTTGGTTTCAGCTGTTTTCCGCTCTGATGAGCCGCTCGCCGCGCTCGAGCATATCGCGCAGCGTTTCGGCCTTCGGGTCGTGCGAATGCCCGGCCTGAAAGTGATCTCGGTGCGTTAACATTTTTCGGCGCAGTTGCTGCAATATCGAAGCGTCGGCGGCGTCTTATTCATGAGAAGCCACCCTCCTCTCCTCGAGCCCCCGCGCGCCATTACGACATTGTCTTTTGCTCGCTGGCTCATCCTGAGAGCTCGGGCCAGCCAGCCATGATCGGACCCGAGATCCGAAGGAGACAGGAATGAACGCAAATATCAGAGCTCACTGGTTGCTTGGTATTTTGTTGGTCGCGACCAATATGCTGCTCGCGACGACCGCGCAAGCGCAGGAGCGTCGGTTGTCGATCCCGGCACAGCCATTGGACAGCGCGCTGACGACGCTGGCACTCGAGACAGATAGTGAGATACTTTTTGATGCGTCCGATGTCGCGGGCATCGGTGCGCCCGCCCTCGATGCAACATTGAGCCTCGACTCAGCGCTCGCAACGCTTCTGGCCGGCACCGATCTGCGCGCCGTCTTTATCGACGCGGATACGGTGACGCTGGTGCAAGCTACGGAAGCTTCAGCTCCGGAAGACAACTTCGTCACGGACGAGATCGTGGTCACCGCTCGACGGTTCGAGGAAGCGGTGAGTGACGTGCCGGGTTCGGTCGTCGTGGTGACCGAGGAAGAGGTACAGCGTTCGAACATCGTTGACCTGTTCGATTATGTCGAACGCGTGCCCAATCTGGCGATTCAGGAAGCCGGTAACCCGCTCGATAACGATATTGCCCTGCGAGGCGTGTCCAATTTCACGGGCGCGGCGGCGAGCGGCCCGGTTGTTGGCTTCTTCCTCGACGATGTAAGCCTTAACCCGACCGGATCGACCAACGCGCTCAATTTGAACTTGATCGATGTCGAACGCATCGAAGTCCTCTTCGGACCGCAGGGCACGACCTTCGGTCGCAGCACGATCGCTGGCGCGGTCAATTTCGTCACAAAGAAACCGAGTGTCGAGCGTGAGGCCACATTGGAGCTTCAGGGGGGCAGCTTCCTCGACGGCCGCGTGAAGGGCGCGCTCGCAGGGTCGCTTACGGGTGACAAGTTGCTGACGGCCCGGTTTACGGCGTTCGGCGATGTCAGCCGCGGCTTCATCGAGTTGCCAAATCAGGATGATTTCAACGGAGAGAACAATTTTGGTGCGCGCCTCGCGCTCCGCTCACAGCCGACCGATCGGCTCACGCTCGACCTCAGTGGCTCCTTCGATCGCACGGTTTTTGATCAGACCAACGCGATTGCCGCCGAGACGATTGATGCAGATCCGCCGCAGAACTTCGAGACCATCGACAGCGGGTCTTCGGTCAACCGGTCATTGTTTGTCTTTGACGGAAACTATGATTTCGACGTCGGCTCGCTGAGCTCGAAGACGTCGTTATCCCGGCTCTCTGCGGAGCAATTGAATGGCGACGATCTGGAGCTTGATCTCGTGACCTCGTCCTTCACCACCTCGGAACGCTCTGTCGCGCAGGAGTTCAAGTTCGAGGCCGATGGCCTGCAAGTCCCCATACTCGGCGAGGTCGGATTCGTGGCTGGTGTCAACTTCGCCTTCAGTGAGGAAGACGTCACTTCGAATATCGATTTTGGCGCCGCCCCCTTGATCGCGAGCACGACTGAAAGCGTAAAAGATTTTGGCGTCTTCGCCGATCTTCGGTTTCGCCCGGTCGAAAAGCTGGAACTGGGCGCGGGTGCGCGTTTCACGCGCTCGGCGGTGGAACTGGAAGGAGAGCAGGCACCCTCTTTGGTCGAGTTGCCCGGCCTGCCGCCAATCGTAATTCCTGGCGTCACCGGGACCTTTGAAGACACCTTCACCGCCATCACGCCCAGAGGCAGCGCCCGTTACGATTGGACCGATGACTTCAGCACGTATGTGGCGATCTCCACCGGGTTTCGCCCCGGCGGTTTCAACCCCTTGGGGCCTTCGTTTGGCCTGGGCTTCAAAGATGAACGCGTGATCAACTACGAAGGCGGGTTTCGCGCGAGCTTCCTGGACAATCGCGTCGATGTGAGTGGGACCGGATTTGCACTTTTCTATGATGACATTCAGATCACCAGCGTTCTTGCCCCCGGGGTCGTTGCGATTGGGAATGCCGGGAAAGCACGCTCCATCGGAAGCGAAATCAGCATCAACGCGCGGCCGTTGGATGGTCTTAGCGTTGGGCTCGGATATGGTCTTGCGCTCACGAGGTTCACCGATTTCGACGACGCCTCGGTCGGTGGCGTGACGACCGATCTGACAGGGGAGCGCTTGCCCAACGCGCCCGTCAACACCTTCCGATTTACGATGGACTATGCCCAACCGGTACTCGCAGAGCGTGCCGACGCGTTTTTGCGCGTGGAACACAGCTATACCAGCGACGCCCCTGTGACCGACAGCGCAACCCCATTCGAGTCAGGCTCGGAGGCGCGCAATCTCGTCAATCTGCGCACCGGATTTCGCGCTGAGAACTGGGAACTGGAGTCTTTCGTAGAGAATCTATTCGACGCACGCTTCCGAGTGGGCGCGAACGCCACCGCCCTACCCGGAGTGATCGCCCCGGAAATCGGAGATACGCGCCGCTTCGGCGCCCGCGGAAAGATCCGGTTTTGAACGCGTGAGACGTGGTTCTAGTTATCCTTGGAAAGGTGCTGGTCTTGACCCCTGAATCTGGTCCAACCTGATCGCGAATTTTCAGGCACAATTCCTTGCATGAGAGGAGTGCCCAAATGCCGAAGAAGCGCTTTACCGATGAACAGATCGCCTTTGCCCTGAGACAGGCGGAGGCGGGAACGACCGTTGGGGAGATCTGCCAAAAGATGGGGAGCGCGGCGGCTCATAAGAACTTCGGACCCAACTGCCAAGTGCAGCGCTACCGGTCAATTTCTGCTAGGCGGTCAATCGAAATCGTAGTTGCGATACCTACCACGCATGACTTTGGAACCATATGCCAATCGATAACAAGCTCGCGGTAACTGGCGCCTTCAAAAGCGATCCGACAACTCGTGAAAGGTCAACGGCTCAAATTGAAGGTTCTGCAGCACCGTATCGTCGAGGAGAGGGCTGTCCTCGGAGATCGGGCCGGACTGCCTCAGCGCGTCCCTGGCAGTCAGGCCTTCCGACACCCTACGCCACACTACACGCGTCGCATAGGGCGCACCACCGAGGCGCCAGGAGCTTCCCATCATCATGCCCGTGAGCACTGAACGCCGGAAGCGATGCGATGCATCTAATGCCAGCAAGCAGATGGAGAAGGGAGAACGTGTGTTCTGCTCGATGACGTAGATCCGGTCCTCGACTTGGTACGCAAAGCCGCGATAGCGAGCCCTTTGTCGAAAGCCGACCACATCGTCCTGTCCATACTCCGCCGTCCGCACGGTGACTTTTCCGGATGTCTCCGACAGCACCGTAACACCGCATTTTATGACGTTTGGCCAAGACGGCGTTCGGTAGAAGCTGTGATAGATGCCGAGCGCGGGCCACAGCGCCTCAGTCGCTTGCAAGCCGATAAAGCCTGAGAAATTGGCGTCTGTCAGCCCGGAGGCCGCCGCAACCTCCAATAATTACGTCGGTGACGCGCTCTGAGGCAGCGTGCGGTGGATAAATCTCAGGCCACGACCGTAATCCCACGCGACTTGACGGTCTTCACCATCCCCGTCCCTGATCGCCCGTCGCAGCACCGATACTCGATTGTAGAGCGCGGCATCGCTTACTGCGCGTCCACCCCACACACTGTCGATGAGCTCCTGCTTGGAAATCGTCCTACCGCGATTGCGCACCATGTAAACCAGGAGATCCATAACCCCGCGCTGAAGATGCTCCTGCTTGCCGTCGCGATAGAAGATCTGACCTTCGAGGTCCAACGACCACCTACCTGCAATGAACATGATCGGACCGATCTCCCTATGAGGCGCCAATCGATGGACCGGGATGCACCCGCTCCCTGATTTAGTTGGGCTGACCAAGGCTATCCGCGCCGGATAGCCAGCGTCACACCCGCCCCAGACATCATTAGCAGCTAAACCTCCAGAATTGCTAAGATTGTTGATAGCTTTGAGTTTAGATTTCTTCAATGTGTGTGACCTGCTCCCCTGAGATGTTCCCGATTTTGGGTTAGCCTGTTGCTCATCGAAGGAGACAGGCAATGAAACGATCACG
>JBCCKB010000168.1:0-7451 GCA_039027595.1 Pseudomonadota bacterium
CCGATCGCCCGCAAGTGATCACATGGTCAGGCGCTCTAAAGCGGTTGACATGGCACCTTTCGCTTTCCGCCAGGTCCCGTTCGGACCAGGCCTTGAACCCTTGGATCCGAAGACGCAATCCGCCCCGGTCCCCCGATGCCTGCCGCGTCACCAGAAGGGTGCCCGGGATCTCGCCCGCGTGACGCGCCATCGTAAAGACTGTACGTTCCGGCGGCTTCGGGGTGCCTAGAACATCGAACTCCGGTCCAAGACGCGCAAGTGGCAGTCCGGTCACTGACTGGGAAAGATGCGCAGCATGCGTGGCGATATCGCCCGGCACCTTAAATGCTGAAGGCCGCACCCCCTCTGAGGAAGCCGATCACGCCCGAATCTAGACCCTTTCGCGCCATTCGTCAGCGTCCGCCCGGAAAGACATACGGCCCATTCCCAATCGCGAGGCCCATTGCATCCGCAAGATCAGGAAACCACAATCCTCATCTAGCCGAGTGAGAAATGGCGTCTCTCAATCGACATGTATCGCCGCCCCAAGAGCCGCGCGACCGACCTCTGAATGAGCTATCTCAATAGCGAGGCTTTAAAGCTGCATCGAACTCTGGATCCGCAAGGATCTCATTTGGTATGCACGCGCGCGATGCCGTGTCATGGCGCGGACGCAACGTCTGGAACGCGGAGCGCAACGCGCATCCCGGTTTCAGCCGCGCGCTTGACGGCTTCCACAGCGATGAGGCTTTGAAGCCCATCTCGACCTGAAACGAGCGGGCTTTCATCACCTCGAATAACAGCTAGAAAGTTCTGCAATTGGCATATGAGCGGATCAGCGGGTGCGTGCTCCAGCGTCTCGCTTTGGATTGGCTTCCACCAATCCCGGCCGTTCGGCTGTGTCCAGACCGTCAAATCCGGAATTGAAAGGGCGCCATGGGTGCCCCCAATCATCATCGATGGCACATTTGTTTTCGGATAGGCCGGGTTCTCGCCCGAAGCGAACTCCCAACTCCAAGGTGCCACCACACTGTCCGAGAGCGAAACCGTGCCCAGCGCGCCCGAGGCGAATTCGAGCAGTATCACGGCCGTGTCCTCGACCTCAAAACCCCGCGCCTGGTTCGACTCCCGAGCCGAAACGGCCACGATCTCTCCGCACAGATGCCGCAGGAGGTCGAGGTCATGAATGAGATTAATGTAGACCGGCCCCGCGCCCGCCTGCCGCCGCCAGGACTCCGCAAAGTAACCGTCTGGCTTGTGGAGCCAGAATTGCGCGTTCGCCAGAGCAATTCGTCCAAGCCTGCCGCTTTCGACTGCGGCCTTCGCGGCAGCGATCAGCGGGTTATGGCGGCGGTGATGGCCCACCAAGAGCGGAACGCCGGCATGCTCCGCTTCAGAGACAAGACGCGCCCCTTCATGGGCATTGGCGGTAATCGGTTTTTCCACCAGAACAGGGAGACCCTGCTCGATGATTGCCAAAGCTTGATCGGCGTGGACCCGGTTCGGCGTGGCAATGATCACACCATCAGCTCTGGACCGAGGCAAATACGCGCCGAGCCCAGGGTACCACGCCGCCCCAATCTCTCGCGCAAGCTCTCGCGCCTCCTCGCTTGGATCAACGACGGCGTCGAGACGCGCATGCGATTGCACATGATCTATATGACGTCGCCCAACCAAACCTGCACCGACCACGGCGATCCTTTGGTCGCAAGTCACCGCCCTTCTCGACCACGCTTAAGCGCGCAACGCCCCACACGATTCCGCAAAAACTGAGTTGCCAACTGGCCTGGCGCTGCAATCCTCTGCTTCACCGATCGCCTCCTTACCCGGTGCGCATGGTAGGTTAGGCCAGGGCAAGTGTCCGGGTCGAGGTGAAATGCCGGATTTCGAAACCCTCTGAATAACGAACTCGCCGCGACCCAGCGGCCACCGCCGACTTCAGGTGTTGTCCAGCTTAGTCCGACATTCCTGGGACATCCTGCAGGTCCATGGGCGCGCGCGGTTTGGCGTCAGGATCGGTGTCAAGCACCTCGTGGATTTTCTCGAGAACGCTCAAGAAAGTCGTGAGTTCGTCCGCGCGCAGTCCCTCCAAGAGCCGCGCCTCAAAAGCGGTGGCCGCTGGCAGAACTTCGCTGAGCACCTTCAGGCCCGCCATGGTGAGCGAGATCGCCACAAGCCGACCGTCCCCTTCACTCGAGGTTTTCTCGACGAGACCCGCTCGCTCCAACCGCCCAACGGCCCGGCTCACACGCGGCTTTTCGAGGTTCACATGGTTGTGGATTTCACGCACGGAGATGCGGCCGCCTCGCTGCAGATGCACAAGGACGCGCCATTCCGCGACGGTGAGGCCCTTGGTTCTGCCGTATTCTACAGAAAGCCGCCGGCTCACACGTTCAGCAAGCACCGCCAGACGGTAGGGCATAAACGCCGAAAGCCGGAACGCGTCGGACTCCACGGAAGCCTCAAAAGGGTCGTTGCAAATGCAACAATATTGACTTTCGTTGCGGATGCAACGATTAAACGAGGCGTAGGGAAGGACGATTCCGGCGCGGCCGGAGCCGGGGAGGATCGGACCATGGCACGGGCATTCGCATCTCAAGGGGATGTGGCGGAAAAGACAATCACCTTCGACGAGATCGGTGAAGGCCTCTGGGCGTTCACCGCCGAAGGCGACCCGAATTCCGGTGTGATCATTGGCGATGACAGCGTCATGATCGTTGAGGCCCAGGCGACGCCGCGGCTGGCGAACAAGGTGATCGAGAAAGTCCGCGAGGTGACCGACAAACCGATCACCCATCTGGTGCTCACGCACTACCATGCCGTTCGAGTGCTTGGAGCATCTGCCTATGGGGCAAGTCAGATCATCATGTCAGACGCGGCCCGCGCCATGGTGGCCGAGCGCGGTCAGGACGATTGGGACAGCGAGTTTCAACGCTTTCCGCGGCTATTCGAGGGGCATGAGTCCATCCCCGGCCTCACCTGGCCCACAACGACGTTCCGGGGGACGATGACCGTCTTCCTCGGCAACCGGCGGGTGGATATCGCCCAGGTCGGGCGCGCCCATACCGCCGGCGACGCGGTGATCCATGTGCCCGACCAGAATGTCATGTTCACCGGCGACATCGTCGAATACCACTCCGCCTGTTACTGCGGCGACGGGCATTTCGGGGACTGGGGCGGCACGCTTGATGCCATCGCGGCCTATGACGTGGACGCCATCGCGCCGGGGCGCGGGGCAGCACTTGTGGGGCGTGACATGGTGGGGGCCGCGCTCGAAACAACCCGCGATTTTGTCGATAGCACCTACCGCCCAGCCGCTCGCGTCGCAGCCCGTGGCGGCACGCTTAAGGAGGCCTGGGACGCCGTCCGCGCGGCCTGCGATCCGAAGTTCTCCGACTTCGCAATCTACGAGCACTGCCTGCCCTTCAACGTCGCCCGCGCCTATGACGAGGCGCGCGGCATCGATACGCCGCGCATCTGGACCGCCGAACGCGACATCGCCATGTGGGAGGCGCTGCAAACGTGACGGTGAGCTACTTCCAAAGGCAGGCCGAGAACAATGCCTGGGCCAACAGCCTGCTCTATACCGCGCTTAGTGCGCTCTCGCCCGAGGCCTACTCAGCGCCGTACCCGAGTTTCTTCGGTTCGATCCCCGCCACGCTGAACCATATCTACGCGGTTGATCTCTACTACCTCGACGCGCTCGCCGAAGGCGGCAAAGGGCGCGCGGTCTATGACCGGGAGGATATCCATGAGCTCCGAGACCTTGGCCAACTACAGGCTGAGCAGGACACCGAATTCGTGGCATTCTGCAAAGGGCTATCCGAGGACGACCTGACCCGCACCGTGCCCACAGAACGCCCCGACGGCATGACATCCGAGCGGATCGACTGGCTGATCCTCCACCTCGTCCAGCACCAGGTGCACCACCGGGGCCAGGTTCATGCGATGATCTCTCAGGGTGGAGGCAATCCGCCGCAGCTCGACGATTTCTACCTGGACCACGGGCGGGCGGCAGGCGCCGAGCCCTACTGGCAGGGGACCTAAGATGTTCGACGACCGCTACCAGCTCGCCTACAAGCTTTACCCCTATGAACGCTCCGCCGATCAGGACGCCGAAGCACCCGTGCGCCACCCTGTCGTGGTCATGGGCGGCGGGCCGATCGGAGTGGCGATCGCGCTCGATCTCGGCCTCCAGGGGATCCCGGTCGTGGTGCTCGACGACCACGAGGGCGTGGGGCAAGGGAGCCGGGCGATCTGCTTTGCCAAGCGCTCGCTCGAAATCACCGACCGCTATGGCTGTGCCGCGCCGATGCTCGAGAAAGGCGTCGTGTGGAACCTCGGCAAGGTCTTCCACCGCGACCGGAAAGTGTTCGAATTCAACCTGTTGCCGGAAGAGGGCCACAAGTTCCCGGCCTTCATCAACCTCCAGCAGCCTTATTTCGAGAAGTTCCTGGTCGAGCGCGTCCGTGAGGCCCAAAACCACGGCGCGCCCATCGATATCCGCGGTAAGAACCGTGTGGAAGCAGTCGACGTCCGGGACGACCATGTCGTCCTCGATCTCGACACTCCCGAGGGACCCTACCGGATCGAGGCGGACTGGCTCATCGGCTGCGACGGGGCAGGCTCGCCGCTCAGGGGGATGCTCGACCTCGAGTTCACCGGCAAGGTCTTCCAAGACAGCTTCCTCATCGCCGATATCCGGATGCCCGGCGGCAGCTTCCCGACCGAGCGCTGGTTCTGGTTTGAGCCACCCCATGGCTCGGGCGCCTCGACGCTTCTCCACAAGCAGCCCGACGACATCTGGCGCGTGGATTTCCAGATCGGCTGGGACGTTGACCGCGCCGAGGAGCTGAAGGAGGAGAACATCCGCCGCCGGCTCGACGCCATGCTGGGGGATGTGGAGTATGACCTCGTCTGGTCCTCGATCTACACCTTCCAGTGCAAGCGGATGGAGGCGTTCCGGCACGGGCGGGTGCTGTTCGCGGGCGACAGCGCACATCAGGTCTCACCCTTCGGCGCGCGGGGCGCGAATTCGGGGATGCAGGACGTGGACAACCTCGGCTGGAAGTTGGGGCTCGTCTTGAAAGGCCAGGCGCCCGAGACGCTGCTGGACAGCTACCACGAAGAACGCGCGCATGGGGCGGATGAGAACATCCTGAACTCGACGCGGGCCACCGATTTCATCACGCCGAAATCGCGCGTCAGCCACCTCTTCCGGAACGCAGTCCTCGACCTCGCCGCCGAGCACGCATTCGCGCGGCCGCTCGTGAATTCCGGGCGGCTCTCCGTGCCCTGCACCTATGACGGGTCGTCTCTGAACGGTCCCGACGCGCTCCCGGGCGGGCCTTCGCGCACGCGGGTCGGGAGCGCTTGCCCGGATGCGCCGCTGGACGACGGGTTCCTCCTTAACCGCCTCGGCGGCGGCTTCACGCTGCTGGCGATCGATGCGGATGCCCCCGAGAGGCTGGACGCGGGCGGCATCGAGGTCACCCGGCTCAAGGTTGCGGCCAGCGACGACCCGACCGGCGCCCTCAAGGACCGCTACCTTGGCGACGCCAAGTCAGCCGTCTACCTAATCCGCCCCGACCAGCACGTCGCCGCGCGGTGGGACACCTTTGACGAGGCCGCCGTCCGTGCCGCGCTCGACATTGCCATCGGGAGGGGCACGCCATGAGCCTTATCACCACCCCCAACATCCCCGACCCGGACGGGTTCTACGCCGAACTCATCGACACCCATGAGGGCCTCACCGACGAGCAAAGCCAGGCGCTGAACGCTCGCCTGATCCTGATCCTCGCCAACCATATCGGCGACCGCGACGTCATCCGCGCGGCGCTGAACGCCGCCCACGCCCCTGACAAAAAGAGGCAAGCATGAACACGCAAGACCAGCGCAAGATCGTCCAGGAACTTAGCTCGAACGGAACCACACCGGGCTACATGCCGGGCTTTGGCAATGACCACGAGACCGAGGCGCTGCCCGGTGCGCTCCCCCAGGGCATGAATTCCCCCCAGAAATGCGCTTACGGGCTCTATGCCGAACAGCTCTCGGGGACGGCCTTTACCGTCCATCCGCCCGAGCGGACCTGGTGCTACCGGATCAGACCTTCCGTGAAGCACTCTACGCGGTATGCGAAGATCGACCTGCCCTACTGGAAGAGCGCGCCTTGCGTCGACCCCGATGTCATCAGCCTCGGCCAGTACCGCTGGAATCCGGTGGAGGCCACGGGCGACACCACCTGGCTCACCGGCATGCGCACCATGACCACGGCGGGCGACGTGAACACGCAAGTGGGGATGGCGAGCCACATCTATCTTGTCACGCGGTCCATGGTGGACGAGTACTTCTTCTCGGCGGACTCGGAACTCCTCGTCGTGCCCCAACAAGGCCGGATCCGCTTCCACACAGAGCTCGGCATCCTCGACCTTGAACCCAAAGAAATCGCGATCATCCCGCGTGGCCTTGTCTACCGGGTTGAGCTTCTCGACGGGCCAGCCCGCGGTTTCGTCTGCGAGAACTACGGCCAGAAGTTCGAGATGCCGGGCCGCGGGCCAATCGGGGCCAACTGCCTTGCGAACCCGCGTGACTTCAAGGCCCCTGTCGCCGCCTTCGAGGAGCGCGAGGTGGCCTCCAAGATCACCGTAAAATGGTGCGGCCAGTTCCACGTGACCAAGACCGAGCAGAGCCCTCTCGACGTCGTCGCCTGGCACGGCAATTACGCGCCCTACAAATATGACCTCAATGCCTACTGCCCCGTGGGCGCGATACTGTTCGACCATCCCGACCCGTCGATCTTCACGGTGCTTACCGCGCCGTCTGGGAGCCCCGGTACCGCGAATATCGACTTCGTTCTTTTCCGCGAGCGCTGGCTCGTGGCCGAGAACACCTTCCGCCCGCCTTGGTACCACAAGAACATCATGTCCGAACTCATGGGCAACATCTATGGGATCTACGACGCGAAGCCCGAGGGCTTTGTCCCGGGCGGCATGTCGCTCCATAACATGATGCTGCCCCACGGCCCCGACCGGCAGGCCTATGAGGGGGCGTCGAACGCGGACCTCAAGGCCGAGAAGCTCGACAACACCATGTCCTTCATGTTCGAGACCCGGTTCCCGCAGCACCTCACGCCTTTCGCGGCCAAGGAGGCACCCCTGCAGGACAACTACATCGACGTCTGGGCGGATATGGAGAAGCATTTCGACGGCACGCCGGAGGGCAAGTGGTGACTGCCTGGGACGTTGTGCTTACCGGGCTCGGCATCATTGCCTTCACATGCGTCGCTGTGTGGATCTCCCGCCGTATCGTGGCATGGGCCAACCCGCCTCACATGCGCAACCCAGCAAGGAGCGATGTTCCGACCACTCAGGGAATCGGGACAATGGGCAACGGCCAAAGCGGCTCAGGCGGGGGCAACGATGGCGGCGGTGGCGACGGCGGCGGCGCGGGATGAGGCTCTATTCCTATTGGCG
>JBCCKB010000169.1:0-7421 GCA_039027595.1 Pseudomonadota bacterium
GCAGGACGGAGATGTCCTCCACTTTCTCTTCAATACCTGAGCCTACAGGGTTGGACCTACTCGACGGTATTGCCGGGTAACGCTGCGGTTTCGAAATCCGAAAGCGCCGCCCAGCTCCGGTAGGCGGCCATGACACCGAGCCGCTGCGCGATCAAGTACTCACCACTTCCCGTCACCGTCTTTCGGATCGGGCCCCGGCCTGGACCGGTCTCGGTGAAGCGCGCGACATTCATTGCAACAATCACCTGCCGCAGCTCAGTGAGGCGCTCAAGATAGTCAATATCCTCGGACGCCGAGACGTCCTCCGCCCGGGCGAGGATCAGACGTCGCCGCGCTTCCACGCAACTCTCGGAAAGAAGCAAGATCCAGTCCGCACGGTCACCGCCCGTGAGGATGCCGGCGCGGTTCGTGAAATAGCTGCAGGTTTGCTCGTAGGTCGTTCTCTGTTCACCTTCCATCGCTGCCGCCGGGCCCCCCAAACACGTAAGCCCGAATAAGAGAACGACCTGAAGGAGCTTGGTCATGTATAGGTCCCCTGTCCGTGACCAAATGTTGGAGGTGTCGTTGAACAGCTTCCTCTAGTAGATGTCATAAAACTGTTAAGATTGAGCCCTGGCAAGACGCCTAGCGGGCTTTTTGGGACCGATTACGAGGCACTCGCTGCGCTGGAGCCCGAGCTTCTTGGTTGCATCGCGTGCACATTTGCCGCTAGACCCGCCTGCGGAGACGTGGCCGAGTGGTCGAAGGCGCTCCCCTGCTAAGGGAGTAGGCGGGAAACCGTCTCGAGGGTTCGAATCCCTTCGTCTCCGCCACTAAGACTAATTCCCAATGGAACCTAAAAGGATAATTTCAGGTCTTTCGATCGCGCTCCGACACGTGTTCCCACATTCGCTCTGTGCTTGATCAACCCGAACCGTGCAATAAATCCGTCGCGTTCGCCTGTGATAAGGCGTCGTTGGTCGTCTCGGTTGATTTGGCCATAGCTGCGAGGGGTGGTTAGCGGGTCCATATGGCCAAGGTCTTGTGCATTGGCGATGAACTCGGCAACCGTCTTGCTGCTCTTGGCAGCGTGTCGGGCCAGCATATGCCGGGAGGTGTGCGGCCGTTAGATGGGCAAACCGGCGGCCTCGAAAGCGGTGTTGATGATCTTGCGAACGGGTTTAGTAGTCTTCCAATGCGCGCGGGTGAACCCGCAGGCTGTGAACCCTCTTTTTGACCGTGCCGTCAGGGCCGTAGCGGGAAACAACGGATCGTCGGGACTATAGAGCGCGACCTCGTCGAGATACGTGACTCAGCCGCGCAGCGGGGCTTCGGCCCCAACGAAGTCCTTTGCGAAGAACGTGTCGATTCGCTTACCGAACTTGGCGGCCACCGCGCGCGGGTTTTGGGTGGCGGACCTTTCGTCTAAATCCACATGCTTGATCTTGAGCGAGGTGAGCGCCTCGACGCGGATGCCCGTGAGGCACAAAAGCGCGAAGATCGCCTTGTCGCGCATTTGGCGCGGCGTCTCGCATGGCATCATCGCCAAAGCACGCTTGGCTTAGCGCGGGCCGCTCGGGGGCTGCGCGGGCTTCGGCTTCATCCCGCCGGGACAGTTGGAAATAGCTGGCGTCAGCGGCCTTGATCCTGCGCCGGTAGCCCTCTTGCTGAGACAGCCACAATGTGAACTCGCGAAGGGTGGCCATCATCGCCCGCATGGTGGATTTGGCCAATGGCTTATCGGTCGTGCCCTTGGCTTGATCCAGATGGGCGCGGAACCCCACGGCCCAATCAATATGGAACTTGGCGAAGTCTTTGCGCCCGTTCCACACGTCGAAGCGCTCCAGAGCCTCCGATTTGCTCAAGTTTGGTTCGTCGGAATCCCTGCCAATCGGGGCAGGCTGGAAGTGGAAGATCAGGGGGGCATCTCTGCGCCTCATTTAAGTGCATCCGGTTGTCCGACGAGCGCGTCCAAAGCGACGAACGCATCCTCTGGGAGGTCGTCTCGTCTCTGGTCCAGCTTCGCGACAAGAGTATCGACGCGATGTCTGCCCTGCGCGACGAAAACTCCGTACTCGGCCAAGTGCGCTCGGAATGCACAAGCCGCCATGGTGCCCTGCCGAACCAAAGGGCCTCTGGCCCGATGACGCATCGAAAATCCTGATCCTCGCGTTACGTGATCGGGACAAAGCGCATGTTCGGGCGGGTTACTGCGTCACAGATCGCAGGGGCATCAGCGGCGTCGTTCTTTGCTCCGCGCCGCACAGAGGGTTTGACTTAGGCGGGAGGAAGAGGCGTATATCATGCCCAAGCCCTTTTAGCTGGCGCGCACAATTGTGGGCAGTTGCACAAGCTCGACGTCGACCAGGCAAGCAGACAAAGCTCGAAAGACCGGCGGCAACTCGCGGCGCGTCAGGCTCCTGCCATCAATCGTACAGCCAAATGCATCGATGACATGGACATCGAGAACATTGTTGGCGAGGTCGAGGCCAACGGCGGCCGGGGTGATGGCAAGCTCCTTTTGCAATGTGGGACCACCATGCGGTTCGGTCTCAGGGGCGGGGCCGCCTTCCCCTTCAATAGCGGATCCCGCGATGAGTTCCTGAACGTAGAGCTGTTCAACGACCTCAGAGACGCCAACGTGCTAATCGAAAGATGGCGGACGCCCGACACTACCGTTCGTCCGCACACATCCCCGGGCTCCCATCCTCCAACTCGAGAAACGATCATTCCCGCCGATCTCGCCTCCAACATGTGGAAGCTCCGGCCAGATCAGCCTTCAACCGGGAGCCGCGCGATGCTCACGTAACAGGAGGCCGCACTATGGGTGCCGCATCAGAACCAATCTGAACGGGATCTTCCTCACCGGACGAGGCTCCTGGATGAAGCCGAAAATGTCCGCCGCGCCCGCAAGCGTGTCCCTAAGCGATCATCTCCATAACCGAGCCGCACACACTTTTGTCTCAGGGTCGATATCGTTCAAGCCACGCGCAAGCTGTGCGTCGTAAGTCCACGCCATGGCTCGCGACGCCAAGCTTCGCTTAGGCGATGCGTACCCCCCCGTTACACTGAGCCATTGAGCCTCCACTAAATCCAGAGAAGGTCCGAGTAGCTCACTTGTGGTTATTCAAGCGGGGAGGCGTTGATCTGACCAGAAGCGATCTATCTGCGATCAAGGAGTGGCGGTCGAGCGCTTCCGTCGTCGTCAAGCCGTGATGTCACAGACTGTGCCCTTGGAGACGCAACGACGTGTGTGGGCGGGGAGCGGAGTGACCTCGGCTCTTCGGTGTTGTGTTGTCTCGGCCCGTTAGTTGTCGTTTTCTCTTTAAGGTCGCTGGAGGGCGCAAATGGAGGAATGTCTGCGGCCTTGGCAAGCGACCCGCTCGGCCGGGGAGCACCTTCTTCGAGAATTTGCGCCGCGCATGGGGCGCCGGTATGCAAACACGCGCAACTATGACCGGGGGCCGGGCAAGCATACCGGCGTCTCGTTGCTTTCGCCTTATGTCCGTCGGCGGCTGATCACCGAGAAAGAGGTGGTTCGGGTCGCGCTTGCCGAACATGGTCCAGAAAACGCCGAGAAATTCGTCCAGGAAGTCTTGTGGCGAGGTTATTTCAAGGGGTGGCTGGAGCGTCGGCCGCAGGTCTGGTCCGATTACGTCTCCGGCCTCGACGCAGATTTAGCCAGTGTTTCACTGGATCGCGGGTTACGAAAACGGATCGAAGCCGCCGAGGGCGGATCGACGGGGCTCGCGTGCTTCGATGCCTGGACAAACGAACTGCTGGACACCGGATACCTGCATAACCACGCACGCATGTGGTACGCCTCGATTTGGGTCTTTACTCTCGGGTTGCCCTGGCGCGTTGGGGCAGACTTCTTTTATCGGCACCTGCTCGATGGCGACCCAGCCTCGAACACCTGTTCATGGCGTTGGGTCGCCGGGCTCCACACGCGGGGCAAGACCTACCAGGCAAAGGCTTGGAATATTGCCAAATTCACCGAAAACCGGTTCACACCGCGCGACAGCGATCTTGCGGCGGACGTCTCGGGGTTACAGGATGATGAGCCCAACGGCTTGCCGGGCGTTGAGCCCCTGCGGTCGGTGTCAGGTCCGCAGGCCGGTGTGCCTACCGCGCTTTTGCTGACCGAAGATGACTGCTCGCTCGAGGACTTTGATCTCGCGCTCTATGATATTCGCCAAGCCGCGCTCTTGACGAGCAGTCACTTGCGCTCGCCGCGAGAGGTGGCGGCCCAGGTTGTCGAATTCGAGGCGGCCGCCCTTCGTGATGCGGCAGGACGGGTGAAGGTTGATGCATCAGAGCTTCGGGCGGGCACGCCCAGAGATCTTGTGAGATGGGCCGAGGCCGCCGGCGCGAAACAAATCGCGATGCCCTATGTGCCCACCGGACCGCTTGCGGATTGGATCGCGGAGGCGCGCCCGCTTCTACGCGAGCGTGGCATTGCGTTAACCGAATGGCAGCGAGAGTGGGACACGCTTGTTTGGCCCCATGCAACGGCGGGCTTCTTCAAGGTGAAGAAAAAGATACCCGAGATCCTTCACACGTTGGGCCTATCATGACGACGCTTGCCCCCGAAAACGTAGAGGACTACCCGCGCCCGCCGGCGTTGCTGCCCGTCTCCCAGACGCTGCGCATTGTCCATGGCGGTGAAGTGGTGGCTGAGACCAATCGTGGTTTCCGCGTGCTCGAGACATACCATGCTCCCACCTATTACCTGCCTCGAGATGACGTCTCGGCGCGCCTGACCCCGGCACATGGGCGATCATTCTGCGAGTGGAAGGGCGTCGCCGCTTACTGGGATGTCGCGGCCGGAGACATTACCGCCTCTCGTGCGGCCTGGAGTTATCCTGATCCAACGCAGCCGTTCTTGCCGATCAAGGGCTATCTTGCGTTCTACGCAACCTTGATGGAGCACTGCTTTGTAGGTGACCACCGCGTCATCCCACAGCCCGGAGATTTCTATGGTGGTTGGGTCACCGACAATCTGCGCGGCCCGATCAAAGGCGCACCGGGAACGGAGTATTGGTGATGCGGGTTGCGATCGTGGGCGCCGGGCTCGCCGGGTTGACCGCTGCCCGTGCGTTGCGAAAAGCGGGGCTTTCGGTTGTCGTTTATGACAAAGGACGCGGCGTCGGTGGTCGCATATCCACCCGCCGTGCGGATGGTGGTCTGCAATTCGACCACGGAGCACAGTACCTTTCGGCGGAGGACGCTGGTTTCGCCGCGGTCCTCAGCGAAGCAAGAGCTGCAGGGGCCGCGGGCACCTGGGCGTTTGGCTTAGCTGATGACGTGACCGTTGGCACGCCGGGGATGAGTGCGATCGCGAAGTACCTCGCGACAGCCATCGATGTGCGTCAGGGCATGGAGATCCCGTCGGTAACTTGCGACGGCGGTCGCTACCGCGTTGCGGGCGAGGACTACGACAGGGTCATCACAACCGTTCCTGCCCCCCAGGCGATATCGTTGATCGGTGCTTCGCATCCGCTCGCCGGTGCCTTGGCCAGTGTGGTGATGGAACCTAGCCTCACACTGATGCTCGCGCTCCCAGCTTCGGCACGCGGTTTCGAAGCATTGCGACAGCCAGATGAGGACATTGCCTGGATTGCCTTGGACAGCGCCAAGCAGGCACGGCCGGGGCCGGACTGCTGGGTGGCGCAAGCGGGTCGACAATGGTCCAGAACGCATCTTGACCTTAAAAAGAGCGAGATCGCTCAGGCGATGCTACCGACGGTTTGCAAGCTTCTTGGCGCCGACGCGTCCGAGGCGCTCTACGTCGCGGGCCACCGCTGGCGCTATGCGCAGGCCTCCTCGCCACTCGGGCAGCCGTTTCTAGCACATGAAGGCAGCCTTTTCATGGGCGGCGACTGGGCGCTCTCCGATCGCGCCGAAGGTGCATGGCAAAGCGGTTCTGCCATGGCGCAAGCCCTCTTGGAGACACGCTAGGCGGCGAACGACAAAGATGACAGATTCCCCCTCCTCTCGTCCCATCCCCGTCCCCTCGGGCAGGATCAATCGGTTCGCACGGATTGGCTCCACCGCTGCCGGGATTGCCGGAACCATGGCAATCCAAGCCCTTGGAGACGTCCGCCGCGGTGCGCGGCCCGATATGCGCAAGCTTCTGGTGACACCCGGCAATATGCGCCGCTTGGCCGATGAGTTGGCGCGCATGCGCGGTGCCGCGATGAAGGTCGGTCAATTGATCTCGATGGATGCGGGCGACATCCTGCCGGCTGAACTTGCCGAGATCATGGGCCGACTTAGAGACCAGGCGCATTTTATGCCGCCCAGGCAGTTGAAGCAGGTCCTCAATCGCAATTGGCATTCGGATTGGCTCCGATCGTTTGAGCACTTCGACGTGCGCCCGATTGCGGCCGCTAGTATTGGCCAGGTTCACCGCGCGCTGTTGAAGGACGGGCGGGACGTTGCGATCAAAGTCCAGTACCCTGGCATCGCGCGCAGCATCGACAGTGATGTCGCAAATGTCGGTGGCCTTGTTAAAATGTCCGGCCTCATTCCGAAGGGTTTTGATCTCGCACCCTACATCGAGGAGGCGCGCAAGCAACTGCACGAAGAGACCGATTACGCTCGCGAAGGAGCGAGCATGAGACGTTTCTCCGACCTCCTGGCAGATAGTGATGACTTTGTTGTTCCAGAATTCTGCGGCGATTGGAGCACCTCGGAAATCCTGACAATGTCGTATCTCGACGGGCAGCCGATTGAAGCTGCGGCAGACGCCGCGCAAGGTGAGCGAAACCGCATCGCGTCGGCGTTAATCGACCTTACGCTTCGTGAGGTCTTTGACTTCAACGTGACGCAGAGCGATCCGAATTTCGCGAATTACCGCTATAATTCGCAAAGCGGGAAGATCATTCTCCTGGACTTTGGTGCGACCCGAAGCCTCGACGCCGGGCTAAGGCATGGCTATCGCCGCTTGCTACGAGCGGGCCTTGAGGCCGACAGGGAAGCCTTGCGCCACGCCGCCGTCGACCTGCGGTTCATAGAGGGAGACGGCGCGTACGATGCGCGTATTCTCACGTTGATCCAGACTGTCTTTGACGCGGTGCGGAGCACTGGGGCTTTCGATTTTGCAGATCGAACCTTGTCGACCCGGATGGCCGAACAGGGCAGGGCACTTGCCGAGGCTGGATATGTGCCGCCGCCAGTTCCGATGGATGTCCTTTACCTGCAGCGAAAGTTCGGCGGGATGTTCTTGCTCGGGAGCCGGTTGCGCGCGGTTCTTCCCGTCCGGGACCTTCTGCAGGATCACTTGGATCGGGCCGCATAGACGCCGAAACTGGCCGCGCCTAGCTCAGTTGGGCAAGCCTCACGATAACGATGGCAGCGCCGACGATATGCGCCAAGGTAATGACCACCGAGAACGTATGAAGCGCCTTGAAGCGCTTTTTTGCGCCATCGTCGGTCGC
>JBCCKB010000170.1:0-7413 GCA_039027595.1 Pseudomonadota bacterium
GTCATCGCCTTCCGCGTCGCCCTGCCCCAGCTCATGCCGCGGCTGATCCAGGCCGTGCGGCTCTCGCTGGGGCCCGCCTGGCTGTTCCTGATCGCCGCCGAGGCCATCGCCTCGGATCAGGGCCTCGGTTACCGGATCTTCCTAGTCCGCCGCTACCTCGCGATGGACGTGATCCTGACCTACGTCGTCTGGATCACGGCCCTTGCCTTCCTCATGGACCTCTCCCTCCGCTGGCTCTCGCGGCGGGCCCTCCCCTGGGCGGAGGCGGGCTTGTGAGCTTCGTGGCCGTCGAGAACATTTTCCAGTCCTACGGGCGCCGCCCGATCCTCGAACGGGTGAATGTCGCGGTGGACGAGGGTGAGTTCATCTCCATCGTCGGCGCCTCGGGCTGCGGAAAGTCCACCTTCCTGAGGCTCCTCCTGGCCCAGGAACAGCCCACGCGCGGCTCGATCCGGATCGCGGGCGATGCGCCCGCCCTCGAGCCCGGGCTCGACCGGGGCGTTGTGTTCCAGAGGTACTCGGTCTTCCCCCACATGACCGTGCGCCAGAATGTCGTGGCGGGCGAGAGCTTCCGGCGGCCCTGGGGCGTCTTCCAAGGCGCAGAGAAACGGGCGGCCCAAACCCGCGCTGACGAGACCCTCGCCCGGATCGGGCTCGACCACGTGGCCGACGCCTACCCCGCGACGCTTTCGGGCGGCATGCAGCAACGCCTCGCCATCGGACAGGCGCTTGCGGCAAAACCTCGGATCCTCCTTCTCGACGAGCCCTTCGGCGCGCTCGACCCGGGCACCCGGGTCTCAATGCACGACTTCCTGCAAGACCTCCGCGCCGAGACCGGCATGACCGTCTTCATGGTCACCCACGATCTCGAGGAAGGCTTCAAGCTCGGCGACCGGGTGCTCGTTTTCGACAAGCCCCGCTGGGACCCGACCGACCCCAACGCCTATGGCGCGACCATCACTTACGACTTCGATGCCCGCGATGGCGGCATCCCCTTTCAGAGACTTGTGGAGGCTCCCCATGTTCGACCGTCCGCCTGAGCGCTCGCGCTCGCATCACCCGGCCGACCGGCCCCTGCGCGACCGGCGCCACCACCACCCGGACCTGACCAAGCTCCAGGGCTGGAAGGCGATGAAGGCCGAGGGCGAGATCCCCGAGGGCCGCTGGGACGAGGAGCGCCGCTGGGCGCTTCGGATGGGGCTGACGGGCGCGGACTCGATCGAGGACAAATCGATCCCGACCTTCGCGCGGGGCGAGCTGCCGCATTACGCGGGCATCAACACCTTCCTTAAGGCGCCCTATGCCGAGGACGTCACCGAGGTGAAGCACTACGACGCCACGGTCCTCGGGATTCCGTTCGACGGCGGCACCACCTACCGGCCCGGCACCCGGTTCGGGCCCCAGGGTCTGCGGAAGATCTCCGCGCTCTACACGCCCTACAACTACGAAATGGCGGTCGACCTTCGTGAGCAGATGACGCTTTGCGATGCGGGCGACGTCTTCACGATCCCCGCCAATCTCGAGAAGAGCTTTGACCAGATCAGCCGCGCCGTGTCCCACGTGTTCTCCAGCGGCTCGCTGCCGATCATGATCGGAGGCGACCACTCGATCGGGTTTCCCTGCGTGCGCGGGATCGCGGAGTGCACCTCGAAGAAGATCGGCATCGTTCATTTCGACCGGCATGCGGATATCCAGGAGAAGGATCTGGATGAACGTATGCACACAACACCATGGTTTCACTCAACAAACCTGCCGAATGTGCCGGCAAGGAACCTCGTTCAGGTGGGGATCGGCGGATGGCAGGTGCCGCGCGAGGCGGTCAAGGTCGCCCGCGAGCGCGAGACCAACATCATCACCATGTCGGACATGGAGCGGATGGGCATCGACAAGACCGCCGAGATGGCGCTCGAGATGGCCTGGGACGGGGTCGACATGGTCTATATGTCGTTTGACATCGACTCGATTGATTGCGGGTTCGTGCCCGGCACCGGCTGGCCCGAGCCGGGGGGGTTCCTGCCGCGCGAGGCCCTGGCCCTAGCATCCAAGGTGGCCGCCGAGGGGATCTGCGGGATGGAGCTTGTGGAGGTCTCGCCGCCCTACGACACCTCGGACATCACGGCGCTGATGGGCACCCGGGTGATCGTCGATGTGCTGGGCTCGCTCGTGGCAAGCGGGAAGCTCGGCGCGCACAAGCCCCATATCGACAAGCCCGTCACCCTGCCCCATGGCGCGTTCGAAGGCCGGAGGTGGTCCAATGCCCCATGACATCGTGAACGGCCATATCGGCCATAACCATGCCCATCCCGACCACCTCCACCGCCACATGCCGCCCGCCGATGCCGCCGAGGAGCTGCGCGTGCTGGCCCGGCAGTTCATCGACGGGTTTGTGCAGGCGGTCGACAAGATGGCCTATCTGCGGCTTGCGGGCGTACCCTTCGAGCGCCCGGGGACCGACGGGGCGGCAGCGCTGAAGCTGGTCGATGTGGAGATGACCACGGGCTGGCAGGTGGGCACCGCCTCCCCGTCCTTTGGCACGCGCGAGCTGAGCTACCTGCCGTTTCCGGGCGAGATGGTGGAAGAGCGGACGAATATGGGCTTCGTCTATGTCTCGCTCGATGAGAAGTACCGCCTCGATGTTCTTGAATTCCTGCTGAACCGCTAGGCACGGCACGACGAACAGAAGCCTTGCACGGGACGCGTTTCAGCTTCAACGTCCGCCCTTAGGTCGCTCGTCTGTACATTTCCATGAGCACGCCCGGCGCGGACTCCTTTGGTTTGGCTCCCACAAGCTTCATAAGGTGCCACGCAAGAACAAGATTGCTCGATAGAACTGGCCGTCCGGTTTCCGCTTCTAGCGGGTCGATCACGGCGAGCGTGGGCAGGTTGGTGCAGGACAGAAATAGCGCGTCGACCTCTACCTTTCCGCTCAATGCGCGCGCCGCCTCCAATGTGGCGGCGTGATCAATCCGAGCGACTGACGCCTCATTCGGCTCGCGGAAACTCCCAAAGATAGGAGTGGCGATCCCATAAGAGGTGAGCACCGAGC
Source organism: Pseudomonadota bacterium (assembly GCA_039027595.1). Lineage (GTDB taxonomy): Bacteria > Pseudomonadota > Alphaproteobacteria > Rhodobacterales > Rhodobacteraceae > Ovoidimarina. The sequence continues at coordinate 3,047 of JBCCKB010000170.1, forward strand.
GAAGCTTCTCGGAAACGCTTTCGACATAGGGCGAGAGGATTGCAATTCGCCGAACGCCAAGCGTCTTGCAGGCCGCCACCAAGGCCGAAACCGGCTCGCTCACCGACCGTGCATCCGTACCCATCCTCACCAAATTCAAGATCTGCTCAACGCCAATCTGCGCTGTGCCCGAGGTGCAGGCATAGCCGACGGCATCGAACTCACGTCCCCTCGGAAATAACGCTGCCGCCGCAGAAATATGCCCTGCCATGTCGCCCAAGCTGTCGAGCGATACCTCCGTACTTGAAGGTACACGAGAGACGAGACACCTTACTGACGGGTCGAGAAGCTCTCGAAAATCATCTTCAATCGTCTCGTCAGCCTGGAGCACAAGCAGGCCGATGCTCTTTTTCTCTCGCGCCACCTGCTTGTGAGGGAAGTGGGTCACGAGCACTCGCCGAGCACGGGGAGCTTGCGAGAAGCAGGGTTGGAAAGGTATTCCGCGCCACTGTTGCGCACGACTATGTTCTCTTCGTGGACGAGGAACCTGCCTGGAGAGACCGTTACAACCGGTTCCAAGGTCAGGACCATACCGGCCTCTAACACAGTGTGGTCATCCGGTATGAGAGACACGCCCTCTGTAAGCTGCATCCCGAGACCATGCCCAAGCCTCCCTGGCTGTCCGTCGCTTTTTTTTTCCGAAGTTACGGCATTCATCGCATGAAAGAGCTCGGCCGCGGTAGCTCCGGGGCGCGCAGTTTCAAAGGCACGATCGGTGGCCTCGATAAGCCGTGCATAGGCCGACTGGCTCGGTTTGTCTGGCTTGCCGACAGCATAGTTCCTGTCGAAATCGCAGTAGTAGCCATCCCAAACGACGCCCGTGTCGAGCATCAGCACATCGCCGAAAGCAAGAGGAACTTCCGCTGCCGGGGAAATGACATCCAAGTAGCCTTGTGGGCCCGCGCCTCCCGCCAAATATCCAACCCAATCCGCTCCGTACTCGAGACAAGCTGACTGAAAGCGGCGAAACACCCGATCAAGTGAGTCTCCAAGAGCAGCAAGTCTATGAACATCTCCAAATGCGCTTCCCGCGATCGCGCATGCTTGGCGAATCTTCGCTATCTCAAGCTCCGACTTCACGGCGCGCAGTGACCGGACGATCCCCGCATCATCCGTGAACCTGTGTGTGCCCATGTCCGCGCGAAGCGCGTCCCAATTGGCCAAGGGCATTCTCAGGCAGGACTCCGGTCCACTAGGAACGCCGATCCGTCCGTCTTCCGGCACGCACTCACGAATTGTATCGCTAAGCAATCCAACCCCATCGTCAGAATAGTCAGGCGATTGCCAGGTTCGAATATCCTCGATCCACGTCTGAGCCATGAGATGGCCCCCGATCGACGGGATCACCGCAATCGGGTTACCCTGAGCAGGGATAAGCATGTACCAAGGTCGGGTCGGACTTTCCCAAAATCGTGTTAGGAACCCGCTAAAGTACCGGATCTCCGGCTCGGTCGAGAGGAGGAGGGCGCCAAGGTCAGCCGATGCCATCATTTTTTGCGCGGCATTGAGCCGTGCCCGGTACTCCTTGACAGGAAATCCGCGGTCGACCCGTGTCATGGTATTGCGCGTTCACTCAGGATAACCAAGACCCTCGAACTCTCCCGCAAGCCCACAACGTCATTGCGATTGGCTACCAGAGCGGCCGCCAGCCCGGCCGCGCCCGAGGCAGAGGTCGCGAATCCCTCCTTCGCAGCGATCTTGGCTCCCATGAGAGCCTCGTCCTCAGAAATCGTGCAATAGATGTCCGCATCGCGCGCAAGCCCCTTCAATGCAATCAGCGAAGGTTCCTTGCAATCAAGCCGGCCCATCACCGACTCGGGCCCTTGTGCGTAGACCGGGCGTCCCGCATCTATCGAAGCCGCAAGCGCCGGAGCGGCTTCCGGTTCGACGACGACGATCCTTGGCGCCTCCCCCCAATGCGCGCGGGCAATTGCTGCGGCCGCCCCTGCAAGGCCGCCGACGCCCGCTTGCAAAAAAATGTGGGTCGGGGCCTGTTCTATCTGCTCAAAGACCTCCGCCATCAAAACGAGGTATCCTTCCATCAACTGATGGGGCCTTTCGACGTATCCTGGCCAGGAGCTATCGGACAACAACACGGCCTCTTTCTCATCCGCGAGGCCAGCGGCCTCGAGCATGCTCGCCTCGTAGTCCTGTCCCGCGCGCCGAACGTCGGCTCCGTGGCCCGCAAGAACCTCGGCAAAAGCCTCGGGAACCTGCTCGGAGATCACCACAATGGCGCGGGCACCGAACGCAGCGGCCCCGGCGGCCACCGAAAGCCCGTGGTTTCCAGCGCTCGCGGTCACATAGGTCTGGCCCCGCGCTCGGCCCAGGACGTTGTCTTGCGCAATCACGTAGGCCGCACCCAAGGCCTTAAAGCTGCCGAGACCCATTCTGCCGCGTTCATCCTTGATCACGCATTCCGCCACGCCGCAGCGGTTCGCAAGGGCTGGTGCATCGAGGAGGGGTGTTTCCGCGGCGCTTGGGCACCGCGAGAGAAGAGCCGCTGGTTTCTCTGCCGCTGTACTGGGGAACGGTATGTGGGCAAGCTCAGACACATCGAGACCGACTTTACGGTAAGGGTTCAGAAATCCGTGCATTAATCGGAGCCTGACGAGGCGTCCTAGGAACGTCAACAATCCGATCGACGCCCAAGGCGCCCAATCTTGAGGATCCGTTGTCCATGTCGCTACGAACTTGGTCTTGACGCGTTGCTTAAGTTAACGAAGGCACCGCACGACAACGTCCGCGATCCACAAATATGATGCTAGGCCGCGCGGCGCCGTGCGGCGGATTTGGGGATACTGACGAAGATGATCGCCCGCTCGGAAATGCCCGCTCGCGCCAATGCGCATGGCAGGTCGGCGATGCTCGTCTCGACTCTTTTTTCGCCTTCCATGCTCACATCGGCACAAACAACGACATGGCTCGATGACGAAAGCCCATGTGCTCCGAGGGATTGCGCAACGCTCGCGGCCGACTGCACGCCCATGTAAATCGCCAGCGTCGTGCCCGGGCGCATGTGGTGTGCCCAATCCGGATGTGCGTCCCCAGGGCGGCAACGTCCGGTTGCCAAAACAAGCGTATCGGTCGCTCCACGCTCAGTCAGCGTCGTGCCCGTCGTGGCGGCGGCCGCGAGCGCGGCAGTTACACCGGGGACCACTTCCGTCGGAACACCCGCGCGCGCCGCTGACCGCAGCTCCTCGGCGGCGCGGCCGAAAATTGAAGGATCGCCGGACTTTAGGCGCACAACCCGACGGCCCTTCTTTGCCTCCCGCACGATGAGGGAACAAATTTTCTCCTGTGGCCAGAAGGATGCGCCAACCTCCTTACCAACAAACACGCGTTCCGCATCACGTCGCGCCAGCTCAAGGACGGCCGGATCAACAAGCCGATCATAGAAGATAATATCCGCCTCTTGCAGCCGCTCAACTGCGCGAAGGGTCAACAGGTCCTTTGCTCCGGGACCAGCGCCGACGAGAGCGATGTGTCCTTTGCCAGCATCGGTCGGGGCGCCGCCACGCTTGATCGCAGCCTTCACGAGGCGGATCGCGGTGTCTTCTTCTCCCTGCCTAAACAGCAAACCTGGCTCGTCCTTGAAGACCCAGGCCCAAAACGCGCGTCGCGCATCCCGAGGAACGCTTTTTTGGACCGCGTAGCGTAGCCGACCGGCGAGCGCCGAAAGCGCTCCGAGCCTTGGGTGAAGAAGTGTCTCGATCTGAGTCTTGATAAGCCTGCCCAGAACCGGCGCAGTCCCTTCTGTGCCAATGGCGACAACGACCGGGTCCCGGTCGACAATAGAAGGAGTTGTCGCATCGCAGAGCTCAGGACGGTCCACAACATTGACAAGCGCGCCGGCGGCTTTGGCTAAACCGTGGAAGGCCACGTCCGCCCCGGGGCACCCAGTTGCGACAAAAACCAAAGCGGAATCCCGGAAAACCTCGGGCGACACCTCGCCCCGCACCTGTTCCACGCGCCCTTTCGACGCCAGGCCCGCAAGCTCAGGGTCAAGCTCGTCGGCGACAACGCGAATACATGCATCGGTCTTCAACGCAAGCCGCGCCTTCTGAGCCGCCTGTTCTCCTCCGCCGACAATGACGACCTCGCGGCCAGTTGTCCGAATGAACATGGGAAACGACTGCACGATCGCGCGCCCCCTATTCCGCCGCCTGCTGCAAGGCAAAGCGTTCGATCAGTGCCGCGATCTCGGGGCGGCACGAACCGCAGCTGGTTCCCGCACCAGTTGCGTCACAGATCGCCTCGACGTCGGGCGTATCGCCAGCGACAATCGCCTCCACCAGCACATTCCGGCCCACCGACATGCATGAGCA
>JBCCKB010000171.1:0-7363 GCA_039027595.1 Pseudomonadota bacterium
CTTCCCCATCCCCCGTGCCCCCCAGAGGAGCGCGTTGTTCGCGGGCAAGCCACGCGCGAACTGACTTGTATTTGCCAAAAGCGTGTCGCGGGCCCGATCTACGCCCACCAAGAGCGGCAGATCCACGCGATTAACATCGGTGATCGGCGCGAGCCTGTCTGGATTGACGGACCACAGAAACGCGTCAGCCGGCTCAAAGCTCGGTGCGGGCATGGGAGGCGGCGCCATGCGCTCGAGCGCTTCCGCGATCCGAGCGAGCGGATCACTCATGATCCGGGCTCTTTAGGATCCTCATCCAAATCACCATACAGATCTTCATCCTCGTCGAGAACACCTTCGCGGCGCAGTTCCTCGACGCGCTTGCGCTCGACGCGGCGAACGAGCTGGATCGATATCTCGTAAAGCCCGTACACGACCACAAAGAGAATGATCTGAGTAATCACATCGGGCGGAGTGACGATCGCCGCCAGCACCAGGATGCCAACCACCGCATATTTTCGCACCTCACCGAGACCCTTGGATGTAACAAGTCCCGCCTTTCCCATGAGGGTAAGAAGTACGGGCAGTTGGAAGCAAAGGCCGAAGGCAACTATGAACTTCGTGGTCAACGCCAAATACGCCTGAGCCGAGCCCTGGAACACAACACTCAATGGGGGCGCACCCTCCGCCTGGTCGAGTACTTCTCCCTGTGTGCCAAATTGCTGGAAACCCAGGAAAAAGTCGTAGGCCAAGGGCGTTACCACGTAAAACGCAAAGGCCGCCCCAGCGAAGAACATAAATGGCGACGCCACTAGAAATGGCAGAAACGCGTTCTTCTCCGACCGGTAAAGTCCCGGTGCAACAAACCGCCATAGCTGAAGCCCAATGAATGGGAACGACAGAACAAAACCACCGAGAAGAGAGATTCGGATCGCGACAAAAAAGCCCTCCTGCGGGATTATGAATATCAAGTCACAATCCTGGCCCAGCTCCGCGAGCTCGCGGCAAAGCGGCGCCGTAAGGAAGTTGAAGATCGGTGTCGCGACAGTGAAACAGATCACCATTCCAATCAGAAAGGCGATCACGGAGTTGATCAGCCGAGTGCGTAGCTCCGCCAAATGCTCAATGAGCGGGGCCGCGCTGTTGTCGATCTCATCGGTGTCGTCCGGGTTGGCCATTCATCGGCCCTTTTTCTTGGTCGGGCGCGCCGGACGCGTTGGCCCTTTGGCAAGATCAGGACGAACCCGAGACGCGGGACCACGAACCGGCTCATGGGGTTCAGGCGCTTTGCGCCCGAACGACTGCGCTGGTGGCTTGGGTGCACCCGGTTTCGGAGCACCGGTGGATTTCGCCTGGCCCGCCTTTATAGCCTCGGCCGCGGACTGGGGCTGTTTCTTGGTTGTTTTCGCCGGATCCCATTTTTCGAAACTGTCGGCGGCTTTGTTCAGCGCATCCAGCCCGGTTTTTCCTGGACTGGTCATCGCCTTCAGTCCGCTCGTCGCCTCCTTTACACCGCTTTCATCGGCGGCTTCATTCATCGCCCTTTGAAACTCGCGGGCCATGCCCCTGGCGCGCGCCGTGAACCGCCCCAAGGTGCGGAACATTCCTGGTAGATCACGTGGCCCAACGACAATGAGCGCCACGATGCCGATCACCAGAAGCTCAGTCCAGCCGATGTCGAACATCCCCTAACGTCCCCGCAGGACAGCTCAGGTCTTGGTCTTGTCGTCTTCTGGGGTGATGTCGCGCGCATTTTCAGCGGCGGCATCTTCGATTTCTTGCTTGCCGTCGGAGACGCCTTTCTTGAAGGCTGTGATGCCCTTACCAACTTCACCCATGAGCGAAGAGATCTTACCGCGACCGAAAAGGACAAGAACGACGACGGCAATCAGAAGCAAGCCGGGAAGGCCGATATTGTTCAGCATGGAAGTCTCCCATTTCGCGGGACGGCCAAACCCACCCCAATTCAAAACCGCGCCTGTTCTACGAGCTCTCGCGAAAACGAAAAAGACCCGTGGGCTAGGATCCCTCCGAAACCCTCTTAAATCGTCGGACTTTCGCGGGTGGATCAGACGTTATATGACATGATAATGTCAGTAGCTCGATAAACCCCTCACGATTCGAGCCGTCAGAGGTCGGAACACGTGCACCGGAGCGACCGCCTGCATAAGTTGCTGGACAAAATGCGCGACGGCGCTCTTCATCGTTCTGCGGACCTTGCCCGGCAGTTTCATGTGTCCCAGCGCACGCTGTTTCGCGATATCGATGTGCTCCGCGCGTCCGGCCTGCCCATCGAAGGGACCCGCGGTCTTGGCTATCGGCTGACGGCGCCAATCACTCTGCCACCCTTGAACCTAACGCTGCCCGAGCTTGAAGCGCTCAATTTGGGACTGGCTGTCGTTTCGGAAACCACAGATCCCGACTTGCAAGCAGCCGCACGGAGCCTCGCTGACAAGGTCGACGTGGCACTTCCAAACGAGATCACGGGCGCACCGGAGAAGCTCGCGCTGTCGGCCTATCCTTTCACGGACGCGCAGGGCCATTTTCGGCATCTGTCGGTACTGCGAACCGCGATCAAAGCACGCCAGAAGCTTAGGCTGAGAGCCAACGACGGCGCACTCTTGGCGCTCAGACCGTTGGGGCTCGACTATCGGGGCCGGGTCTGGATCTTGATTGCTTGGTTGGAAGAGGACGCCGACTTCCGCGCGCTCCGCGTTGATCGAATAGACACATGTGAAGTTCTACCGGAGCTGTTTACCGACGAGCCGGGACGAACGCTGGCCGATTACCACACCGGCCGGCATCTTCGAGGTCCTCGCTAGTTCATGAGAACTGGAACGAGGGACGCAACCAGGAGGATCGCCATCGTCCGGTTGAAGGCCTGCAACGCGCGCGTACTTGTGAGTATCATCGCAACACGTTCGCCAAGAAGCGTCCAAACGCTGACCGATGGGAGGTTGATTGCACCGAACACCAACGCAACGAGCAACACCGCTCCGACGCTCTGGGACGGCGCGTAAATCGTAACGGCACTTAACGCCATGGCCCAAGCCTTTGGATTAACCCACTGAAACAGCGCCGCCTCCCAAAAACGCATCGGTCGCCGGGCATTTTTGCGCCCCGTCGGCGCCTCGGCGCCCGAAATTCGCCACGCCAGAACAAGAAGGTAGACTAAACAAGCCACCTTGAGCCCCCAGTAAAGGGCGGGCCAGGCATCAAGCAGCCCAATAATGCCGGCGCCCACCAAGACGACCATGACCACGAACCCCAAACCGATGCCAAGCATATGCGGCACCGTCCTGCGGAACCCGTAATTCGCGCCCGAAGCCATGAGCATCAGATTATTGGGCCCAGGGGTGATCGAGGTGACGAAAGCAAAGCCCGAAAGTGACAGGAACAGTTCGATTGTCATATTGGAACTTTATGCGAAGCTTCATGGAATTTTCTTGCAAGTTAGCCACGCCTTCGTGAAAGTTCACAATCAATGGCTGAAATTGATGATATAGACACAAGAATATTGCGCGAGCTCTCGCATAACGGTCGCATTGCCAATGTCGACCTTGCAAAGCGTGTGGGTCTCTCGCCATCCGCATGCTTGCGGCGGGTCCAGGATCTTGAGCGGCGCGGCGTCATACTCGGCTATCGCGCAATTCTGAACCGTGCGGAACTCGGAGCAGGTTTCACCGCCTTTCTCACGGTTGCCCTGAACGATCACACAAAAGCGAGCCAAGCGGCTTTCGAACGCGCGGTCGCCAAGGCACCGGAAGTTCGAGAATGCCACAATACAACCGGCGCGGTGGAGTATCTTTTGCGTGTCGAGGTTGCCGACTTGGCCGCTTACAAGCACTTTCACACCGAGGTGATCGGAACGCTGCCACAAGTGCACGGGCTGACGACATATGTTGTCATGGGCTCACCCAAGGACGAGCGCGCCTAACGCCCCTTAGTCGTCCTAGACAGATCTGGACACTGGAAACACAAAGCATCGATCTCGGCGGATCATAAGCCAAAGTGGCTTTCCAGGCCTTGGCAAGAACACCGAGGGAACCGCGGCTTTCAGGATCGAACCGTCATAGTCCATGCGAAAGTCCACGAGGCTCTCGCTGCCGACAAACCGCGACCGTTCAACGATGCCTAGGGCCGCCGTGCCATCCTCAGGTGTCGGGTTAGGACCCCGTCCTTCTCGGTCAAAGTCAATCCTGAGGTGCTGCGGGCGGATAACGATCTCGACTTCCGTTCCGTCTGCCAGTCCTGGAGCCAGAAACCGCCCAAATGGTGTCTCCGTCAGCGCGCCCTCGACCCGTCCACGCACGATATTGATATCCGAGAAGAAGGCCGCCGCCTGCCGATCAACCGGTGCATTATAGACATTGTATGGCGCACCGGCCTGGACAATTTCTCCGTCGCGCATCAGCGCGATCTGGTCTGCGATCCGCATTGCCTCCTGCGGCTCGTGCGTAACCAGGAGGACGGCCGCCCCTTCTTCCTTCAGGATGTCGAGCGTTTCGTCTCGGATCCCGTCCCGCAGCCGGTTATCGAGCCCCGAAAACGGCTCGTCCATGAGCATCACTCGGGGCTTCGGCGCAAGCGCTCGGGCGAGAGCCACGCGTTGCTGCTCTCCACCCGAAAGTTCATGCGGGTACTTTGTCTCATACCCGCCCAAATGCACCCGTTCGAGAAGTTCGGCAGCCCTTCGGGATGCCTCCGCGCGCGGGCCCGAGAGCCCAAACGCGACATTGCCAGCCACCGTCAAGTGCGGAAACAGCGCAAAGTCCTGGAACATGAGACCGATGCCCCGCCGCTCGGGTGGTACCTGGGCGAGTCTATCGCCCATGAGGTCGCCATCGATCCAAACCTCACCTGAGTCTTGGGGTTCAATCCCTGCAATCGCCCGTAAAGTGGTGGTTTTGCCGCAACCAGATGGCCCCAAAAGGCACATCACTTCACCCGCCGAAACCCGAATTGAAATGCTGCGAATGACATGCCGTTCGGCATACCCGCGCGTCAGGTTGCGCACATCCAGACGCGGCGTGTCACTTGCGCTCAAGATCGCGGCCCATTCTGTCAGACGGAAAATCTCAAGTGCTGCGATCTACCAGCGATGGTGAATCTCGGCAAGCAGGGATACCCGGACCGCCGTTGGGTATGTTTGGACGGTCGATCGAATGTCCATCGGACCCTAGATGGTCGCGTTCAGCGCACCACCGTCGAGCACGATATTCTGCCCGACGATAAAGCCCGCATGAACCGACGCCAGAAACGCACAGGCCGCCCCGAACTCATCCGCCGTCCCGTAGCGTCGTGCCGGGATTGTCGCCGCCCGCCGGGCCCGGGCCTCATCGATCGAGATCCCCTCCCGCTCCGCCACCGGCCCGTCAAGCGCGTTGGCCCGGTCCGTCGCATGGATCCCCGGCAGAAGGTTGTTGATCGTCACGCCCTTCTCGGCCACCTGTCGCGCGGTGCCCGCGACAAACCCCGTCAGCCCCGTCCGCGCCGCATTCGATAGACCAAGCTGTGGGATCGGCGCCTTCACCGATTGCGAGGTGATGTTCACCACCCGCCCCCAGCCGCGATCCATCATCCCCGGCAAGACGGCCTGCATGAGCTGAATCGGCGTCAGCATGTTCGCTTCCAGCGCCCCGATAAAGTCGCCCCGGTCCCAGTCCGACCAGAGCCCCGGGGGCGGCCCACCGGCATTCGTCACGAGAATGTCCACCTGAGGCGCAGCCCCCACCACCTCGGCCCGCACGGCCTCGGTCGTGATGTCACCGGCAACGCACCGCACCTCGACACCGAGGCCCCGCAAACCCTCCGCCGAGGCCTCCAGCGCCTCGGGTCCCCGCGCATTCATGACAAGGTTCACCCCCTCGTCCGCCAGCGCCCGCGCGCAGCCGAGCCCCAGCCCCTTCGACGAGGCGCAGACCACCGCCCATTTGCCTGAAATCCCCAGATCCATGCCGCCCTCCCGCATTGCCAGAGGTCACCCCTAGCACCCGTTCGGGAAGGCGGAAAGGCTCACCCCATGGGCTTCATCTGGAACTCTTCGCGGACGATCTGGCCGTCCCTCACCTCGTAGAGCGCGACCTCCTGCATCTGGGTCCGCTCGCCGCTCGCCTTCTCGGTCACGTCCATTCCGAAGATCACGCTGAACCGGTCGCCGTTGATATAGGGCCCGTCAGCCGACGTGCTGTGCACCTCGAAATTCGCTTCCCACCACTCATGCTTGGCCTTGATCGCGGCCACACCTTTGTATTCCGGACTGCTGCCCGGCGGCGCCATCGCCTCCACCGAAACGCAATCAGGGTGGTAGAGATCGCTCATCCCCTCCCGCTGGACCGGGTTCTCGCAGTTGTGGACAAGCTGCTGGGCAACTTCAGCCGTGGTCTTCATATCTTTCTCCCTCAAAAATGCTACCCGTCCGGGCCTCAAATGTTCTTGTTATGTTCACAGCACTAGCGCAACTTCTTTTATTTCGTCAACCATTAAGCCGTCCGTTAGCGCGTACACTCCTGGGGACTAGGCCGCAAAAGCGACCACTTTTGACACAGGTCGTCGGGTCACTTGAGATCAGTGGTTCGCCAGCCTCAAAATACTGTACCAAAAACGAAGCCCAAACTTCCGCTTCGGGCACAGCGTAATGGATGCTGCGGAGCGCTGGAATCTCTGATATTGACAGAGTGTCGATATTAGCCCCCCGGGCACGGCGCAAACTTGCCATTTGGTTGAGTCGGACCTTCCCGGTTTTCACTTGTTTCGCGAACACGATGTTGCACGCCCCTTGCTCCAGTCGTATTCAGTTTGCCTAAAGAGGCAAGTCGTCTCGGGCAGCGGTTCGCGCGAGCCTGTTGGACAGCGAGTGTCCTATGTGCCTTTAATCCACGACATCATAAACGGCCGTTGCATGGAGTTTCATTATACGTGAGGCCATTTCCTCTTTGAGCCAATTGAGGTGGATCTGCTCATCTCGAGTGCGTGCGCCAGCCTCTTTTCGAGCGAGCGTAAGAAACTCTTCCCGGACGATCCCATCGCGCAGCACGCAGATTACGCTCCGGTCACGATAGCCGAGACGAAACACATAGCCACGGCGGTGACCCAAATCCTCGAACGCGGTGCCGTGGGCGGCGTCAGCGCTATATCGGTTTTCCGTCACAGCGCGCGTGACAAGCTCAAACGCGTCGCGCAGGCCGCGCCCGCCGAAAGACGCGCGCACAGCCAGCTCCCGCCGTTCAAGGGGTGCCTCGGGGGACAAAGGCGGAAACGTACGCTCCATGACCTTTACGGCATGGGCAACTCCGCCCGGCGCGTCCGGACCGTGATAGGCGAGCATATCGTCAAAGGTGAAGCTTCGCGGATAGCCGCGGTCAAGGACAGTGATCATGGCAGA
>JBCCKB010000172.1:0-7357 GCA_039027595.1 Pseudomonadota bacterium
GCCCCTCGATCCCAGCCGGATCTGAAATCGTCTGGCCCAGGATCTGATAGCCGCCGCAGATCCCGAGCACGCGTCCTCCACGACGGTGATGCGCAAGAAGATCCACATGCCAGCTCTGGTCGCGAAGATAGGTTAGATCTCCAAGTGTGGATTTCGAGCCTGGCACAATGACCAGATCGGCGTCCGCCGGGATCGGACGCCCCGCCTCAAGCATGGTAAGCCGCACCCCCGGCTCCTGCGACAGTGGATCGATATCGTCGAAGTTCGCGATCCGGGAGAGCCGCAATACGACGATGTGAAGCCCCTGCCTCGCGGGACCACTTTGGATTTCCTGGGCATCCTCGGCAGGGAGCCGCCAGGCCTCATTGAACCATGGCACCACACCGAAGCCCCGCCAGCCGGTGCGCGCTTCGATTTCGCGGTAACCGTCGTCGAAAAGCCGCGGATCTCCCCGAAACTTGTTGACCAAAAACCCCCGCACCCGCGCCATGTCTGCCTCTGAAATCACCGCTTTGGTGCCGACGATCTGCGCGATGACACCGCCCCGGTCGATATCACCGCACAGGACCACCGGCAGGTCCGCGGCCTCCGCAAAGCCCATGTTTGCGATGTCGCCCTCCCGAAGGTTGATTTCCGCCGGACTGCCCGCGCCTTCCACAAGCACGAGGTCATTGGCCGCGTCGAGCCGTGCAAAACTCTCCAAAACCCGCGGCATGAGCCTGGGTTTCAAATCGGCATAGTCCCGTGCCTTCACCGTCGCCTCGCGTTGGCCCTGAACCACGACCTGTGCGCCTCGTTCGCTCTCCGGCTTTAAGAGGACGGGGTTCATGTCGGTGTGGGGATCCAACGCGCAGGCACGGGCCTGAAGCGCCTGGGCGCGACCGATCTCGCCCCCGTCCACGGTCACGGCGGCGTTGTTCGACATGTTCTGCGGCTTGAACGGCGCCACCCGCAGCCCTCGCGCGCGCGCTGCGCGGCACAACCCCGCCACCAGCATCGATTTGCCCACATTCGAGCCGGTGCCCTGTATCATCAGGGCTCGGGTCAACGGAGCCCCAAAACCGCCGGAAGACCCGCGCGTGTCGCGCTCGTGAAGTGGTAGGCCTGCCAGCCACGCCGCAAGGCAGCGGCGACATTTGCAGCGCTGTCATCCACCAGTAGCGTCGACGCCTTGGGGACAGCTGACCAATTCTCGATGGCTTCGAAAAATCCATCGTCCGGCTTGCCAACACCGAGACGACCGGAAGCGAAGACCCGCTCAACGCGGCGGGAAAACCCCATCGGACCCTCAATATAGGCCGCGCGCCGTGCCTCGTTATTCGTCCCAATCACGTGTCGCGTGTTCAGAGCGGCCATCCAGGCGACCACTTCTGTGTCTGGAAGCGCGTCTTTCTCAAACCAATAGGCCAGAAACGCGTCGGCGGAGAGCCTTGCCCCTTCGGCCTCCAACCATTCCGAAACGACCTTCCAAAGGTCCTCGGACCCGCGCACGACGCCCTGCATCCGCCCTGACCGAAACAGGAAAGACTGAAGGCTTTCGGGGCTGAGACCCAAGTCGGGTTCAAGCGTGTCGGCCCAGATAAATCGGCCGTCGACCACGTTTTGGTTCAGGACGCCATCAAAGTCCCATACGACAAGCCCTGGCGTCAAAACTCCACACCTTTCTGCGCCTTCACGCCTTCCTTGAACGGATGCTTCACGAGGCTCATCTCGGTCACCAGGTCGGCCGCCTCGATCAGCTCGGGCTTGGCGTTCCGCCCCGTCAGGCAGACATGGGTCATGGGTGGTTTTTCGGTCAACAGGAAATCCACCACAGCGTCGATATCTAAGTAGTCATAGCGCAGAGCTATGTTGATCTCGTCGAGCAGGACAAACTGAACCCTCGGGGTGCGAATGAGATCCTTCGCCTTCTCCCAACCAGCAACGGCCGCGGCAATATCGCGCTCCCGGTCCTGCGTTTCCCAGGTAAACCCCTCCCCCGAGACGATGAACTGGCACTCTTCTGGGAAGCGCTCCCGCAGGAATTCCTTTTCACCCGTACTCCAGGTCCCTTTGATGAATTGAACGACGGCGCAGGGCATTCCGTGTGCGATGCATCGCATGATCATCCCGAATCCGGACGATGATTTGCCCTTGCCCGCGCCCGTATGGACGATGATCAGACCCTTTTCCTCGGTCTTGGTTTCCATCATCCGATCGCGCGCCGCCTTGATCCGCTTCATCTTCTCGGCGTGGCGGGCATTGACATCATCGCTCATTTGGGACCGCTCGTTCTTGACATTGTTGAAAAATGGGGCGCATCTCGACACACGCTGGTGCCTGTATAGACAGGTGAAAAGGGAATGTGCAGCTTGTCCTTCGGAACAAGCGAGCACAGCCGCCCCCGCGACCGTATGCGGAGAAGGTGGTCTGGCGCCACTGGCCTTGGCAACAGGGCCGGGAAGGACAGACCATCGTTGGTCCTCTCGAAGATCGGAGGATCAGGATCCGAGAGCCGGGAGACCTGCCCGCGTCGAGATGACTGAACCGGACGGGGGTGCCGGCGTCGGGCCTTGTCGCTGATGCGGCTCCCGCGCGCATGCCTCGTCCTCGAATGGGTGAGATGCGCAAGATGTCGGAGCCACCAGACGACCCGCCGGGCGCCGGACCGATTGAGCTCCTTGTCTGCACCACCTGCCGACGCCCCGATGGGCCGGCAGACGACCCGCGCCCGGGCCAGCAACTCTTCGATGCGCTGAGCGCGCGCGCGCTGCCCGAGGGCCTCCGCCTGGTGCCCGTCAACTGCCTCCAGAACTGTCAGGCGGGATGTAACGTCGCCCTTCGTGGCGGGAACCGCTGGACATACATGTTCGGCAATCTCTGCCATCTGTCGCAAACGGACATGCTGATCGACGGTGCCGCGCGCTATCACGCGACACCGGACGGGCTCATCCCCTGGCGCGAACGGCCCGAACACTTCAAGCGCAACTGTGTCGCCCGACTTCCACCCCCGGTACTCCAAGAGGCCTCCGATGACTGATCTCGCCAAGCTCCCCGTCACCGTGATCACCGGGTTTCTAGGCGCGGGCAAAACCACGCTCATCCGCGGCCTCATGGCGAACCCTGGCGGGAAACGCCTTGCCGTCGTGGTCAATGAGTTTGGCGATGTCGGCGTTGACGGGGAAATCCTGAAGAGCTGCGCGATCCCGGACTGTCCGGCCGAAAACATCATGGAACTTGCCAATGGATGTATCTGTTGCACGGTGGCCGACGATTTTATCCCGACGATAGAGGCGCTTATGGCGCTTGACCCGCGTCCCGATCACATTCTGATCGAGACCAGCGGCTTGGCGCTTCCGAAGCCGCTCCTAAAGGCTTTCGACTGGCCCGATATCCGCTCGAAGATAACCGTCGATGGTGTCATCGCCCTTGCAGATGCGGAGGCCGTGGCAGCTGGCCGCTTTGCCCCTGATCTTGCGGCCATTGAAGCCCAGCGCTTAGCCGACGAGAGCCTCGACCACGAAACGCCGCTTTCGGAGGTGTTCGAAGATCAAATCTCCTGCGCTGACATCATCCTATTAACCAAACCCGATCTTGTAGGGCCCGAGGGCATTGCACGTGCCCGCGAGTTGATTGCCGCCGAGGCGCCGAGGACGTTGCCGGTGATCGAAGTCGCAGATGGTGTCGTCGATGCCCGCGTCATTCTTGGGCTCGAGGCCGCGGCCGAGGACGATCTCGACGCACGCCCATCGCACCATGATGGCGCACCCGATCACGACCACGAGGACTTTGACTCGATTGTCGTCGACATCCCCGAGCTTTCAGATCCTGAAACACTGGTAAAGGCGATCGAACAGCTCGCGAACGAGCACAACATCCTGCGCGTGAAGGGCTATGCAACGGTACGCGGGAAGCCTATGCGGCTCCTGGTCCAGGCCGTGGGCGCGCGTGTACGCCACCAATACGATAGGCCTTGGACCCCCGGTGAGGCGCGACTTGGCCGATTGGTGGTAATTGCGGAACACCACGATATCCGACCGTCAGAGATCCGAGCGATACTGAGCGCGTCGCAACTGCAGGCGGCCGAGTAGCAGGCCATGCATGTCGTTTTTCGCGAGACCCAAGGGTTAGAGGAAACCGAGACGCCGGTCGATCTGCGACAGACACCGGCGGAGCTCGTCTTTCTGTCCTACTCAGATAGCGATCTCGGCGCTTTTGCGGAGGCCTGGCACTCGGGTGGAGGGCCGCAAGGGGAATTGCCGTCGCTGCGGCTCGCGAACCTTGTCGGCCTGAAACATCCGCTCTCGGTCGACACCTATGTCGAGCAGACACTTTCTGGGGCAAAGGGCATCCTGGTCCGTCTGATCGGCGGAGTTCCCTACTGGTCCTACGGCCTCCAACAGCTCCGCGCGCTGGCTGAAAAGAATGGTATCGCACTCGCGGTTCTGCCCGCAGACGGCCGCCCAGATCAGCGCCTCGACGAGGTCTCAAAGCTCCCCGTCTCGACCCTGCGGCAGCTTTCGGCACTTTGCGAGAAGGGCGGCGCGATCGCCGCGCACGGCGCGCTGGCGCAGATGGCCTTGGCAGCGGGGCTTTATGCCGGGCCCGTTCCGGGGCTCAAGGGCGTACCGGCCTGCGGGTTCTGGACACCGGAGACCGGCGTTCAATCGACATGTCCAGAAGGACGCCCCAAAGTCCCGCGTATCCTGATCACCTTTTATCGGTCCTACCTGGTCGCCGCCGACCTGTCCCCGATTGAAGCCTTGTTCGCTGAACTCCGACGGCGAGGCTACGACGTTGTCGCGTTGTTTGCCCAAAGCCTGAAGGCGCCCGGCACGAAGGAATGGGTCGGGGCTCGCGTGGCCGAGCTCGCGCCGAGGGCTATCGTCAACGCGACGGCGTTCTCGGCGAAAGGGGATGACGGCGCCTCTCCGTTGGACGCCGCCGGTGTTCCAGTTTTCCAAGTGGCACTCGCCACCAATCCGCGCAAGGCATGGGCGGATGCCGAGCGCGGGCTGTCGCCGTCCGACCTCGCGATGCACGTGGTTCTCCCGGAAGTCGACGGTCGCGTGCTGGCGGGTCTTGCGTCGTTTAAGGAACCGAGACCTCGCGACCCCGATCTCCAGTTCTCCCGCTTTGCCCACGCCGCCGCCCATGACCGGATTGAAGCTCTGACCGCCCGGGTAGACGGCTGGTTACGGATGGCCCGAACGCCCCGGTCGGAGCGCCGCCTCGTCCTGGTCCTGTCGACATACCCCGGCCGGGACTGGAACCATGGCCACGCTGTCGGGCTCGACGCTCCGGCCTCCGCGCGCGCTATTCTCTCGGATCTGCGCGCGGAAGGATACGACGTTCCTGAAGACGCAGGTGGCCCGCTTGCACAGGCAGAGCTCGGTTGGCCCCTCAGCGATTATCTCGCGGCCCTCGAAACTCTTCCCGCATCGCTCCGCCGGGATCTGTCCGAAGCCTGGGGCGCGCCCGAAGACGATCCGGACATCCGTGACGGTCGTGTGATATTCCGTGCGCGTCGCCTTGGGAAAGCAATCCTGGCGCTTCAACCGGAACGCGGAGCGCCCGACGCTCGTTCAGATGACTACCACGACCTATCGCGCACGCCTCGCCATGCCTACGTGGCCTTTTACCTCTGGCTCCAGAGCCAAACGGACGCGCTCATTCATGTTGGCGCCCACGGCACTCTTGAGTGGCTCCCCGGGAAAGCGGTGGCGCTGTCCGAGACCTGCTGGCCCGAAGCGCTGACGGGTGCTTTACCAGTGATCTATCCCTTTATCGTCAATGACCCAGGCGAAGCCGCCCAAGCAAAGCGGCGGATTGGCGCGATCACCCTTGGCCACGTTCCCCCACCGCTCAAGCGGAGCGCAACACCCGACCGTATGGCTCGTCTCGAGGCGCTCCTCGACGAGTTCTCCAACGCGGATGGGCTCGACCCGAAGCGGCGCACGCGCCTCCAAGAGGACATTCGCGCCGAGGCTCGGGCGGCGGGCGTCGAAACCGCGCTCGGACTTGAGACAACCGCCTGCGAAGCAGAGGCAATCACCCGGATTGACCGCTTCGTTTGTGACATCAAGGACAGTCAATTTGGGGATGGGCTGCACGTCTGGGGCCGGGCTGGCGACCTGCATTCTCAAGACACGCAAGCCTGTGCCGTGGCCGAACGGACGGCACTACTGGACGCGCTTGAGGGCATTCGAATCGCGCCGGGTCCATCCGGCTCACCGTTCCGTGGACGCGACGATGTGCTGCCAACGGGGCGGAACCTCTTTACCACCGATCCGCGCGCCGTTCCAACGCGCGCGGCATTCGCCCAGGGGGTTCGGCTCGCGGGCGAACTCTTGCGACATCATCTGCAGACCGAGGGCGACTGGCCGCATGGTCTTGTTGTCGATTTGTGGGGCTCGGCAACCATGCGAACGGCGGGCGAGGAGTTTGCCATGGCGCTGGCGCTTTTGGGTGTGAAACCAACATGGGACCTGGGCTCCGAGCGCGTCTCGGGCCTCGAAGTTCTACCTCTTGCCGAGCTAGACCGACCCCGGATTGATGTCACATTGCGTGTTTCTGGCCTTTTTAGGGATGTCTTCCCAACGCTTTCGGCGCTCTTTAACCAAGCGGTTCGCACGCTCGCAGAACGTGACGAGGCCCCGGATTGGAACCCTTATACCAAGCGTTCGGATCTCGCCCGTGTCTACGGGCCGAGGCCGGGCAGTTTTGGCCTTGGGCTGGGTCAGCTGACGGATGACCTGGGCCCGGAAGCGCGTGAAGTTGCGGGAACGGCCTGGCTCAGGGCCAGTTCCTGGGCGCTGGACGGAGACAAGGCCGAGCTTGACGCGGATGGTATCAAATCCCGCCTTCAAGCCGCAGACGGCTTTGTGCACCTCCAGGATCTTCCAGAGACTGACCTGCTCCTGGCGGCGGATTATGCGGCTCACGAGGCCGGGTTTGCTGCCGCCCAGGTTGTCGTGGGAGGCCACGCGCATCTCTATCACCTCGACAATAGTGATCCCGCCCGTCCGCGCGCCCGCCACGTTGCCGAGGAAGTCGCCCGCGTGGTTCATGCCCGCGCCGCACATCCAGGCTGGATCGAAGGCATGCGGCGCCACGGGTTTAGAGGGGCCGCCGAAATTGCCGCAACGCTTGAACACATGGCCGCCTTCGCCCAGCTCGCCGACGCCGTCGCCCCCGAGCTTTTCGACGTGTTCCATGACGCCACGCTGGGCGATCCTGAAACCGCGGAGTTCTTGAAGGATGCCAATCCAGAGGCCCATACCGCGATGGAAGCTCGCTTCGCGGCGCTCATTGCAGCGGGTCTTTGGGAAACCCGTCGGAACTCGATCCGCGCCACGTTCGAGGCGCTGGCATGACC
>JBCCKB010000173.1:0-7347 GCA_039027595.1 Pseudomonadota bacterium
CCCATCTCCAAATCGTCCACGACCGAGGCGAGCGTATAGAGCACCTGGCCATCCTGCCGGATCAGCACCGGATCCGAGACGCTGGCCGCATCGATGGAAATCTCACCCAGGATGCCGTCCTCCCAGGCAATGCGCTCCCGCTCCAGCAAAAACCGCCAGACCCCCTGGCCGCGCTCCGCTTTCAGCGCCGCCCGCGCGTCGTCATCAAGGGCGAGGGCAGCGCGGTCATAAACCGGCGGCTGGCCCATATTGAGCTGCTTCTTGCGCTTCAGGTCCAGCTCGGTCGGCGTCTCGAAGGCCTCATAGAACCGCTCCGCCGCGCGCAACCGATCGGCTGCTTCGGCGTATCGATCCAGCCGCGCCGATTGCCGCTCCTCCCGGTCCCAGGTCAGGCCCAGCCATTCCAGATCCTCGCGGATCGCATCGGCGAAGGCATCGGTGGAACGCTCGGGATCGGTGTCGTCGAGGCGCAGAATGAACGTGCCCCCCGTCTTGCGCGCGATCAGATGATTGAACAACGCCGTGCGCAGGTTGCCGACATGCAGAAAGCCGGTGGGCGAAGGGGCGAAGCGCGTGACAACCATAAGGGGGCTCTCCGATGTCGGGCGGGGTGGACGGTTGGCGGGTCGAACCGGTGGCTGGCGGGACCAACGGCGGGCGCAATCCTCTTTCACACGGCCCCGCAATTGTCCAGATCGGGCCCCTCCCAATGACCCAGTGGGCCGCTCCACTCCGACAATCTGCTCGCCAATCGCACGGCCGATCCATCCTGCCTCTCACCGCGCCCGAGACCGCGTTCACTCCGCGCGCCCCCCCAAAAAAGTCACGCCCCCGCCCGAAAATCCCGCCACCCCGAGCCATCAACCGCCCCTTCACCTTTCTCCGAACGCACTGAACCCACATACAAATGCGTCAACA
The DNA here is from genome assembly GCA_039027595.1 of Pseudomonadota bacterium. Lineage (GTDB taxonomy): Bacteria > Pseudomonadota > Alphaproteobacteria > Rhodobacterales > Rhodobacteraceae > Ovoidimarina. The sequence goes on from JBCCKB010000173.1 coordinate 919, forward strand.
CCTTGGTCCAATCCGCGCGCCGCTGTCCCAAACAGCCTGCCCATCCGAACGATGCCCCGCCCACCAGTCCCCGCCAATCAATTGCTCCCGCGCCGCACCGAGCCGACATAACCCCACCCGATAACCCCGCCAATCGGGGCCGTCCCACCCCTTCACTTTTCTCCAATTACTCAAGCCCCACCTCTGACCCCTAGCCTGTCCGTCGCAAAAAACGGCGGCGTCCTTTATCTTGGCGCCCTTTATCTTTCCCATAGCGTGCAGCCTTTAACCCGCATCAAGGCGTGACCGAAATGTCCCGACAGCGCGGAGCGCGGCAGAGTATTTCGTGTCTCAGGTTTAAGTCTGCACGCTTGAAGTACTTGAGGCCCGATCCCCGGCCCTGAGCACTCCGCTCGCACCTCCCCGCTATTCGGCTATAACCGGGCCATGGACTGGTCTACGCAAACCCCGCCCGATCTGGCCGCGTTCGAGGCCTTGGCCGAGGCCGCCCGCGCGGCGCTCCCCAGTCCGTTCCAAGCGGCCGCCTCCGAGGTGGTGCTTCGGATCGAGGATCTGCCGGATGAAGAAACTCTAAAGGAGATGTCCGAGACATGGGGCTACGATCTGACCGGGCTCTATGAAGGCATCCCGCTGCCTGAGAAATCCGCCAGCGATCCGCAGCCCTTTCCAGATGTGATCACGCTCTACCGCCTACCCATCTTAGCCGAGTGGTGCGAGCGCGGCGATATCGCCCTGAGCCATCTCATCGAGCACGTCCTCGTGCATGAATTCGCGCATCATTTCGGCTGGTCGGATGAGGACATCGCGCGGATCGACCGTTGGTGGGAGTAGCGCTCAGCTCGGGCTGACGTGATACATATCCCCAAGCCTGTCCACACCAGCACGGATCAATTCGGCTAAGATATCCACATTCACATCGGCAAGCTTATTGATATAAACGCAGGCTTTTCCGGATTTATGCTTGCCGAGCCGGGACAAGATATCCCCAAAATCCTGATAGCCTGGCATGATGTAAAGCGACAACCGCGCAGCGCCCGGGCTGAACCCCGTGGCCAGCCAATCCCCCTCGCGTCCGCTTTCATAGCGATAGTGATAGCTGCCATACCCCACCATCGCCCGGCCCCACATCTGCGGTTGCCATCTCGTCACCTCCCGGAAAAGCCTGTCTAGCGCCAGGGCGTCGGCGCGCCGGGTCGGATGCTCAACCGCCTCCAGAAAGGCCGCGACGCGCGCCTGTTCTGAGGAGGGGGATGTCGGTGTCATAGCGGATACTGCGCGGGCAAGCACCTAAAAGGCCAGCGAATTCGGGCGCGCGGACCGCATTCCGCGAAGCTCCGAAAAAATCTACCCCGGTTCTACCCGGGTTCTACCCCAGTTCTACCCGCTTTCTACCGGGCCATTTCTGGGCGTTTTTCGGGGCTTTCAACGGCTGCGCGGCGGGGTCAAACCCGCTCGCCCTCGTCAAGCTTTTTGAGGAATTTCTGCGCACTCGCCAACACAGCATCGCGCTTGTCGTCCGCCATCCTATCCCAGGTCCGATACATCTGCGCCATGCGCGGATTACCCTCAAAACGATTGCGATGCCGGTGCAGGAAATACCAATAGAGGTAGTTATACGGACATGCCTTATCGCCCGTCTTTTCCTTGACCGAATAGGCGCAATTCTTGCAATAATTCGACATTTTATCGATGTAGTTGCCGCCTGAGACATACGGCTTGGAGGCGACCACACCGCCGTCGGCAAACTGGCTCATCCCGATCACATTTGGCGCCTCGACCCATTCATAGGCATCGGCGTAGACGGCGAGATACCATTCATGCACGGCGTGCGGGTCAAGCCCCGTTAGCAAGCCGAAATTCCCTGTAATCATAAGGCGTTGTATATGGTGTGCGTAGGCATGATCGCGGGTCTGCCCGATTGTATCGGACAGACACAGAATGTCGGTATCTGCACTCCAAAAGAACTCGGGCAGGGCGCGATCATGGCCCAGCTCATTACGGGCGGTATACTCCGGGCCTTCGTGGAAATAGATGCCGCGGATATACTCGCGCCAGCCGATGATCTGGCGGATGAAGCCCTCCACCGCATTGATCGGCGCATGCTCGGTTTCATAGGCCTCAATGGCCGCGTCACAGACCTCACGCCAACCCAGAAGACCAGAGTTGAGGTAAAACGAAATGACTGCGTGATAGAGGAACGGCTCGTCGGTCAGCATCGCGTCCTGGTAATCCCCGAACTTGGGCAAGCCGCCATCGATGAAATGCGCCAGTTGCTCCAGCGCCTGCTCGCGATCAGTGGCAAACCAAAAGGGGTGTAAAGTCCCGAAATGCCTGCCAAATCTCTCCTCAACAAGCTCCAAAACCTCTTCGACGACCGCGTCGGGTTCAAAGCGCAGCGGCCCCTCAAACTCGATCTCACCCGGCGCAGGTTTCCGGTTGTCGTGGTCGAAATTCCACTTGCCGCCCAAGGGTTTGGCGTCTTCGTCCAAGAGATAGGCGGTCTTGCGCCGCATCTCCCGGTAGAAATACTCCATCCGCAGCTCTTTACGCCCCTCCGCCCAATCTTCGAACTCTGCATGGCTGCACAAAAACCGGTCGTCGGGAAACTGATGCACCGGGATCGGTGCCTCTTCCAAGGCGTTGATCAAACGCCATTCCCCCGGCTCAGTCGCCAGCACTTCCTTGGCGCCGGTCTCTTCGGCGCGGCGGAGTAATTCGCCAACAATCGAGCCGCTCGTGTTGTCATCGTCCAGACGCGTATAGCGCACATCCCATCCCGCCTCGCCTAACCGCATGGCAAACTTTCGCATGGCGCTGAAAACGAAAGCGATTTTCTTGGGGTGATGCTGAACATAGGAGGCCTCATCGACCACCTCGGCCATAACAACGGTGTCGGTCTCTCGGTCCGCCTCGCCCAGCGCAGACAAATTCTCAGAGAGCTGGTCACCAAGGACCAAGACCAGCCGGGTCACCAGGGCACCTCGGCGCCGGAATAATCGTAGAAACCACCCGATTGCGGCACAGTCAGTCGCTCCATCACGTCACAAAGGTTGGCCGCGGCCTCAGCCGGTGAGGTCTTGCCGTAGCTTGGGTTGTAGCCGGCGGTGAAGGTTGTATCGACGGTGCCAGGATGCAGCGCCGCGACGACCGCCTCGCGATGGGTGCGACCAAGCTCTACGGCCATGCCATGCACGACCTGATTGAGAGCCGCCTTGGAGGCGCGATAGGAATGCCAACCGCCCATTCTATTGTCCCCGATCGATCCCACCCGAGCCGTCAGAACACCCGTCACGGACCGGACCGTCTTGGGCAACAAGCCGGGTAAGAACGACAGAAGATGCGCCACGCCAACGGTGTTCACGGCAAAGACCCGCGCCATGGCCGCCTGCTCGAGCGCCTTGATCTGTTTCTCTGGCTCACCGCCCTCAGGCGCCAAGATACCGACCGAAATGAAGACCGTCTGGAATGGCCCGTCGAGGCCTCCCATCACACGCTCGACCGATTCCGGATCGGTCACGTCCAAGCCATCCTTGGTCCGCGAGAGCGTGGTTACCCGCCCGCCGCGGAGGCGCATTTCGTCTGCGACCGCATGGCCAATGCCATGCGCCGCGCCAATCACCAGTGCGTCAATCATGATGCTGCCAAGTAAGGCGCACCGCCACTTGGTCAATCGAGAGTTCGAGCAAAGCATAGAACGTCACCCGTCCGAGCCACGCGAAACTTTTGGGGCTTCCAAAACGCGGCGCGATCGGCAATATCGGCATTATGAGCTCCGGCAGGACATATCTCACCTCATTCGCAGCGCCCGCTGCGGCGCCGCTGCTCGCGCTCCTTCTCCTTAGCCGCCTCTGAGCGTGCCCTTCGGCGCGACCGCTCAGGGGAGAGACAGCGCCAACGACACCTCAGACCCAGCTAAGGACCAGGCAAATGAGCCAGAACAAAGTCTATATTTTCGACACCACTTTGCGCGACGGTGAGCAAAGCCCCGGCGCCACCATGAGCCACGACGAAAAGCTCGAAATCGCCACCCTGCTCGATGAGATGGGCGTCGATATCATCGAGGCGGGTTTCCCCATCGCCTCGGATGGGGATTTCGCAGCCGTTTCGGAGATTGCCAAAAACTCGGAAAACGCCGTCATTTGCGGCCTGAGCCGCGCGAATTTCAAGGATATCGACCGCTGTTGGGAGGCCGTGCGCCATGCCAAGCGGCCGCGCATCCACACGTTCATCGGCACTTCGCCCCAGCACCGGGCTATCCCGAACCTCACGATGGACGAGATGGCAGACAAGATCCACGACACGGTCAGTCATGCGCGCAATCTCTGCGACAACGTGCAGTGGAGCCCGATGGACGCGACACGCACGGAGTGGGACTACCTCGCGCGGGTCGTTGAGATCGCGATCAAGGCCGGGGCCACCACAATCAACATTCCCGACACTGTGGGCTATACCGCGCCGCGCGAAAGTGCGCGCCTGATAGAGCGATTGATCGCGGAGGTGCCCGGGGCCGATGAGGTGATCTTTGCCACCCACTGCCACAATGACCTTGGGATGGCGACGGCCAACGCCCTGGCTGCCGTCGAAGGCGGCGCGCGCCAGATCGAATGCACGATCAACGGCCTGGGAGAACGCGCGGGCAACACGGCGCTGGAAGAGGTTGTGATGGCGATGCGCGTGCGCGGTGACATCATGCCGTTCGAAACGCGCGTCGATGCCAGCAAAATCATGCATATCTCGCGCCGGGTGAGCACGGTGTCGGGCTTCGCGGTTCAGCCAAACAAAGCGATTGTCGGCAAAAATGCCTTTGCCCATGAAAGTGGGATCCACCAGGACGGGATGCTGAAATCGGCCGACACGTTCGAGATCATGCGACCCGAGGATGTGGGCCTGAGCGAGACCAATATCGTGATGGGCAAGCATTCGGGCCGGGCCGCACTGCGCTCCAAGCTCAAGGATCTGGGCTTTGACATGGCCGACAATCAGCTCAACGACTTGTTCGTGCGCTTCAAAGCTTTGGCCGACCGCAAGAAGGAAGTCTTCGACGACGACCTGATCGCGCTCGTGACAGATGCGGGCGCGGGGGATGTGGACGCGCATCTGGAGCTGAAATTCCTGCGCGTGATTTGCGGCACCGAGGCGCCGCAATCCGCAGACCTTTTGCTGCGCGTGGGAGAAACGGATCACCAAATCACCTCCCAAGGCGACGGCCCGGTCGATGCGGCCTTCAACGCGGTCAACACGCTATTCCCGAACCAGGCCGTGCTGCAGCTCTATCAGGTGCACGCCGTAACCGAGGGCATGGACGCCCAGGCGACGGTGACCGTGCGCGTCGAGGAAGACGGGCGGATTGCCACGGGCCAATCGGCGGACACGGATACCGTCGTGGCCAGCGTGCGCGCCTATGTTAATGCGCTCAACCGTCTGATCGTGCGTCGAGAGAAGACCGGCGGCGACGTCAAAGAGGTCAGTTATAGGGATGTGGGGTAAAAGATGACATCACCTTTCGCGGGTATCGCAACCGACGACATCGCTTCGCATTACGCCGAATTGCGCGCAGAGATTGAGCGCGGGCTGGGGCAGCCATTGCCGGAAGGCCAAGGCACGCCTGACCGCCTTCGGGAGGCAGAAGCTCTACTTGGCGCCTCCTTGGGTGCGGAAGCCCGCGCCTTTCTCACCCTCCTCAGTGATCTGGTCGAGGCTGACGCTTGGGAGGCCGCGCTCAGCGGGATCGGCGTGGTGAAGGCCGATGAGCCGGTCCCTTATCGGTTTCAACTTCGCGCGCTATCCGAGCTTGATCCCCGGGAAGAGGGCCTGGGCTTTATGAATCTGTTGGAGGATGGCAAGCTCAAGACTGTTTTTTCGTTGCCTGTTGCGGATGCGACGTCGGTTCGTGGCGGCATCTTGGGTTTGTCTTATGATGCGAGCGAGAACGAACTCAGTTATTCTGGACGGCACAGCTCGATGCAGAGCTTCGCGCTTAGGTTTTTCGGGCCAAAGATCAGCCCCGGGCAGGCCGGTATGGGGTTCGATATCGAAGACCCAGACAATTTCGTGGCCGAGGCGGCCGCCTGCCTGGGCACCCCGGCTGAGCTTGGCGGCGGCGCCCTGCACTACCAGTCCAGCTCATTTTCGGTTATTTACGAGCCTATCGGGGTGGTGAACGTCCATATGACAGTGACCGACCCAGAGAATGCTCCGGAGCTGAGCCCTGGCTTTCTGGCGGAGATCGACTTCACCGAAGAGGGTTATAAAAGGGCTTTGGAACGCGCCCGAACCTGACGCGTTTGGCCCGCCCTGGATCAAACGACGACATCAGCGCCGCAACGCTTGCTTCAGGCCTCCCCCTTTACGCCCCTAGGCCCTAATGCCTATATGCAGCCCGATTTAGGGTGTTGAGTCTTTCGCGCCCGATGGAGCGACACGGGACAC
>JBCCKB010000174.1:0-7330 GCA_039027595.1 Pseudomonadota bacterium
CACCAGGAGGTCGGTCGTCACCTCAACACTAGAGCTGAGAACAGCCACCTGCCGTTCCGGCGACGAGAGCGGGCGATGAATAGATTTCGCAGGATGAGCCACCTTCAGAAGCTCGCCTTGACCCATACCTCAGCACACAACCATTTCAACCTCGACCGTCACATCAATCGGAGACAGGCCTTCAAGACCAAACGCGATGCCGCCCTTCTCGAACGGCGCCAGCTTCTGGCCGCCCAGAGGATCTCGAACCCCCGCTGCTAGAGACGAGTTGGCGATAAAATGACAGCACGCGTACGCGGCTTTACTTCAGCGTAACACTTGTCGGAATGGGTCGCAGCAGCCGTAGATGGCCTGTTCCTGAAGACCTACGGACCGGAGGAGTTGGCGCACGGGTTTGCAACGATCCTCGGGGCGGCACCTATAAGTCGAAGGATGTGACCCTCAAGCTGGAGGATACCGACCAGAGGAGCCACCTCACCGGGCGCGAACGGTAGATCCTGCACCGCGTCGCCGATGGCTTTTCAAACAAAGAGATGGCTGAAAAGCTGGGGCCGAGCCCTCAGACGAGTGACCGCCACGGCACAAATATGATGGAAAAGAACGGCGTGCATTCGGTAGCACAATTGCTGGCCTATGCGCTCAAAGAAGGATCACTGGATCGCCACCACTATGCCTAAAAACGCGTTGGCGTCAATCCGGGCCGAAATCGGTTGGCCGATAGGTCCGGCTTGCAGCGGCTTCAATGTCTGCCCGTTCGAGCAAGGCACGGCGCCACTGCCGGGCGGCAAACAGGGGCGCTTGATCGCTGTAGTGGGGCGAGCTCTCGTCCAGTGTTGCAGCGCCGAATTGGTGGACCACGTCAGACACAATTGATCCGTCCGCGTCCCATTCCACTAGGGCGATCCAGGTGTCACCGGCCACGGCGTGGAGCTCGCCATCGTCTCGCATTTCGGCGGGATAGATCGCGCGGAGTGTGTCGGGCCCGCCATCCAGCGGCAGGCTGAGCTCCCCGCGCACGAGCCGATTGAGCTCGCCCCAGGGCGGATCGATCCGGCCATGGTGGGTGTGCAGATAGTCAACAGCGTCGCGGAACGCCTCTGCCGGAGGCGGCGCTTCAATGCCCGTGAGCGGCTCGGTGACAGCTCTCAGGACTGTCAGCCCCCCAAGAGCGGCATGGCGGTTGTCGGCATCCATGGTGCGATCCCATGCCGCCAGGTGGCGGGCGGCGGCTTCCAGTCGCCCATCGCCGCTCCAGTCTTCGGCCAGGACAGCCGCGACAACTGTGTCGGCAACGGAACCTTCGGCGAAGGCGGTGTCGAACTTGATCGCCAGCAGCCGCGACCGGTCGATGGGCTGGCCCTCGCCGGTCAACTCCATGATGCGCAAGCTACGGTTGGTCTCCTCGACCTCAAGCCCCATCGACCGGGGAAACGCGTCCGCTCGCAGATTGTCCGGTCCGTCTGTGGACGAAAAAGGCGTGTTATTGGCATTGTAGATGAAGCCAGAGGCGGGATTGATCAGCGTCGGCATGGCGGAGAAGGGCCGGTAGCCCTCCCAGATGAGGTCTGAGCGATCGCCGGGCAGGTCGCCTGACCAGTCCCAGGCCTCATCCCGTGCTGGATACTGACCATTGTGGACGAACCCGACCGTGCCGGAGCGATCAGCGTAGACATAGTTGATGCTCGGCAGCGCGTTCATGGCCATGGCCTCCATGAACTCACGATGGTCGCGCGCCTTGTTGAGCCGGTAGTATTGCTCCAACTGACGGATTTCCCCCATCCCGGCATAGCGCAGGGCATAGGTGCCGTGTTCCGCTGCGATGATGGGGCCATGGACTGAACGAAGCACCTCTCGCCTGGCGGAGAAGGCAAACGGACCCCATAGCCGCACCCTGATGCGGGCCGTCTCGACCTCGAAATCGCGCCAGGTGCCGTCCAGGCGATATTGCCGGTCATTTTCCGGATTGATCGTCAGGCGATAGACATCGACAAGATCGGGCTTGTTGACCGTATTGGCCCAGCCGAGGTCGCGATTAAAGCCGTGCAGGATGACCGGCGTGCCGGGGAATAGTCCACCGGTGATATCCAACCCCTCTTCGGAGACCAAGTGCGCCTCCCACCAGGCCACAGGCCCCGTCATCGGTTGGTGGGAGTTGATCAACAGCCGGGTTGTCCCGTCCCCAGATCGTGCTGGCGCCACGGCAAAAGCATTCGACCCGCGCCCGGTCGCGCTTTTGGGGGACACGTGCCAAGCTTCACGCTTGCCATGGGGATCCAGCGCGACCTGTGCTGAGCGTTCATCGCCGAATAGGTCCAGCAGCGTCTCATCGAGGCCATAGAATAAGGGGGTCTTGAAGATGAAACCAGCGATGACGTCTTCGTCTGTGAATGGCGCAAGGCCCGGCCATGTGGAGTCAGGGTTTTGGGCGGCGTAGAGATTGAGCCCGGCAGCGTAGGCTTCGGCGAGGGCTTTCACCTCACCCGGCACATCATTGGCGTAGCGCGCATCGATTGTGCCCCAGACGTCCAGCAAGGCGATGAGATAGTCCGTCGGCGCTGCGCCCGCGCCGCGATAGCTGGCCAGATGCCCCCGCGTGGCGGCCACCACCTCCTGTATCGTCTGATAGTCATCCTCCGCATGCGCGAAGGCGACGCCAAAGGCAGTATCCGCATCGGTTGTCCCAAAGATATGCGGCACACCCCAATCATCGCGGATGATCTCGACATTGTAGCGTTCCGCAGCGCTCGCGAGTTCATTCTGGTCAGGGTTTTTCCCGTGTGGATTCCAGAGCCAAGTCGCCGCCTCGACGGCGATGATCAATATCACTAGGAGGCTCCATTTGAGGAATCTCATTTTGGTCTCCAGAATCGACGTTCGGCGTACCTGAAACGTCCCATAGGATACATCAAGCCAAAGCGTTGCCCGTCAGCCTGCGCCGCGGGGGAGGGGGGCGTGGCATAGGTGTCGCGCGCACCGTAGGGGTGGAAGCCGGCTGCCACGGAAGCAAAGCAAAAGGCCAAACTCACAGCTTATGCCTATAGAAAATTGAGCAAAGGGCCGTCCGAATACGGACAGTCAATAGGGCAGCAATGGAAACGCTGTTTGCCAAAAAGGGTCAGGCCCTATTGCCCGCAGTCTGTATCTGCAATCGCCGATCGTTCTTTGTAATGAGGAACTCCAAGAAATTTCAAACAAAGACGAGACGTGCTGGAAGCCTGGCGTTTACGCGCCCTTGGTAACCGGCGGGCTGTGGTTCGAAACACGTATTCAGAGATAGGTCCGGGTATGTTCGATCTGAGTTACGACTCCCGCGGCAATATTGCCATGATCTCGGCGCTCAGCCTTGTGCCGTTGGCAGCCGTTGCCGGTTTTGTTGTCGATTACAATCGCGCCAACAGCCACCAGGTCGCACTGCAACAAGCGGTCGACCTCGCCGCGCTCTCGGCAGCCAAACTCGCTGATCCAACGCAGCAACAGTTAAATCAGGCCGTTGCGAACGTGGTGGCAGCAAACTTCGAGTATGCAACCCTCTACCCAAATCTATCACCAACTGTGTCGATGGTCGGTAACGACCTTACCGTGAACGCTGGTATTGAGCTCGACTTGATGATGAGCACCGGTGATATGGACGTGAGTGCATCGGCGGTTGTGGAGCGAAATCACGGCCTGGACGCGCCGCTGGAATTTTCCATGATCATGGATACCACCGTCTCCATGGGTCTCATATCGAATTCCTGGGACGATGCTGTGAGCGCGATCAATTGGACCTTTGGCGAACTCACCGCGGGCGCGACGTCTCAAAATCCTGCCAACATCATGTTCATGCCGATTAGTGACCGCGTGAACATCGGCACGGAGAATGCCGACTGGCTGGCGGGGCCGGCGCCAACGAACTGGAATGGCTGTGTTGAGCCGCGCTACACGAAAGAGACCACTGTGACTGTCCCCGTGTCGGGCAACCTGGCTTCTGATCCAAACGCGTCTTGCAACGGTCTGGAATGTACGATCACAAGTTACGAGACGTCGGGCGAACCCGATGACGGCTTTGTTCTTGATGCCATTTCACATGCCGACGCGAAGTTTGAGGCCTCAATCCCCGGCCAGACCGGCGGGCTTTCGGATTGGGGACAGTCCTGGCCGCGGTGCCCTGGTGCGATCACTGGGCCGACCCAAAATCTCACCGAACTCAGCAATGCTGTGAACAGCGCGCAGGCAACCGGGACTGGACGTTTCGACCTCGCACTCGCCTGGGGCTGGCGGTTGGTCTCCGAAGACTGGCAGGACGAATTCGGAGCGACGGGTTTCCCTGGCGCGGCCGCCGACACGGACAAGATGATCACGATCGTCACCGACAGCCACACGGTCGCTTGGGACTGGGAAGCCGGTGGCAGCGGCGGTAACCGGCCCGGCGGATATGCTCACAATACGGTCCCCGATTTCGGTTTTCAGCAGATCGAAGCGCTTTGCCAGCGCATCCGGGATGATGGCGTCGAGATCGCAGTGCTTTTGACCAACAGCTATGAGCGTGCCAAGACGCCTTGGCGAAACTGCGCCTCTGAAGACCTGTTCTTTGAGGTGGATACCATTGCTGATTTCCGGATGGCTATGGCCTCAATCGCCAACCGCTACGTGGACGTGCGCCTTAAATCCTGACTGCCTCACGCTACAAAAGGGTAGTGATGGGGGTTGTGAGCGGAACCTTCGCTTGATCCGGCATGGCTTGGGGATGGGCAAAGCCCCTTTTCGCCATTTCAAGACATCGCGCAAGATCGGCTCGCTTGCTGTGATTATGTATGTCCGGTCTCCACTTCAATTGCGTAACGTCGAAGATCTCTTCCACGAGTGCGTCGACCAGGAGCACTTCGATGGGTCAGGCTATGTTCGCAAGTGCGGTTCGAGACCGGTCGGCTTTGGGCGGCCGCGTCCGATGCACTCGGCCGCGTGATCGATTAAAATTCGTGACCCGCCTAGGGCCGGGGCGCTGGGCTGGAGAATGTTGTCGCGAAGAACAAGCTGTTTGAGAACAGGCGCTGCGTTCCCAGCCAATAGGCGCGGAAATTTGGATTGTCGGCGAACAGGATCACCGCGCCTGCGCCGACCCGTTCAGCGGCCAACATGCCCTTGCCGCCGAGGCGCTCAAGATTCGTCTCAGACGCATAGCCGGAGGCAAGGGGATCATCGCTATAGCGCACGATAATTCCGAACGGATTGTCTCCGGGCAGGAAGCCTTTTGTGCCTTCTTTATGGATGAAGATTTCCGTCTCGTCGTAACCAAAACCGAGCGGATGGGTCGGATCAATGACGCCCGCAAACACAGCGCCAGTAATACGCTCGCGGCGGTCATAGTCGAGCTTGTCCTCATATGCGACGGGGGGTGGCGGGCCATCCTCATCACCTTCGCTAGCGTCCTTGGCATCGTCGCCTTCGCCCTCGTCTTCTTCCGACTCCACGCCGAGCATCTCGATGTTCGCGAGGCCATGTGCCACCGCCCATTCGGCGCCCTGCTGGGTGCCGATGAAGACGCCGCCTCCATTGATCCATGATTTCAGCGAGTCTGCGAAGCCTTCGGGTAGTGCATCGTATGCGCCGCCTACGGCTATCAAATGTGTGTGATCAGTCAGGTGGCCCGCGTTGACATCGGTTAGATCAATCATCGTCACTGGGATATGCAGGGTATGGTCGAGATAGTGCCAGACCTCGCCGGCATCATTATCTGACACACCGCTGAAGCCGCGCCCCCGGCCCGTAAGCAGCAGGACTTTGGGCGCCTCAAGCGCATCAGTATTGAAGCCGCCAAGATCTGAGCCAGCCGGCGTATTCGAACTCACCACGGCGTGCACCGTCACACCGTCTTCTTCGACGGCGCGCACAACCAGCGCATAGATTTCGCTTGCAGACATATCCTGCCGCTTGGTTGGGACCATCACGGCCCCGCGCGGAACTTCAACGCGCCCGCCCGGCGTTTCGATCGTCACAGGATCGGGCAGGACTTTTGCGCGCAAATCGTGGCGCAGCATACGGTTGACGGCGCGCGGTGCGTTGAAGTGCGACCAGTCGAACACGTAGGCGAGCACCGTTTCTCCAGGGGCGGGCGGCACGTTCGGCGCTCTCAGCGCACCTGGTGTCGCTGCGCCGCCCGTATTGATCCGCGACGTCTGGCGGGTGTTCAGGGCGGCATGGCGCAGCCCGAATGCGTGGGGCAGGGTCCAACCGGAGATATCATAGAAAACAACCTGTTCTTCAGGTGGGCTCTGGACCGCAAATATCCCTTCGATCAAAGCGTGCCGTGGCTGATCTAGGGAAACGACGGCACTGCGACGGGCAGGGTAGAGGTCGTCACCAATCGTCAGATCGGTGTCCAAGAACTGAACCTCGATGGCATGGGCATTCAGCAGATCAAGAAACCGCGCAAAGCGGCCCTGATCACTGGAAGTGAACACGTAGGCCTTGATCGGATTGTCGGATGCCATGTCGGAAGCGCTTGCAAACCAACGTGATTGAAAGTCCTGCAAGCGGGCGCGTTGGGCGGTCGCCTCGCCTAAAAGGGCGATCGCGGCTTGGAATTGCTCGGATATCGTTTCATCGTATCGTTTCAGTCCGTTCACAGTGTCCTGTACCATGCCTCGGGACGAGCTTTGCTCAAAGAGAAACGGCACTGCACCGAGAAGCGTAGGGTAGCTGGATCCGTACCCGAGATAGTAGTTGGGGAAGAACTCGCCGCTGACGGAGAGCTGCCCGTTTCCGTCGAAAACGTCGAAGAGGCTCTGGCTGAGATCGGTCGTGATCTCGTAGACCTCCTCAGAAAAGAGCGGATTGATCTGGTCTTTGGCGGCCGGGCTAAAGAAGTAAGTCGAATTCGATCCCATCTCGTGCTTGTCGACGACCAGAAGCGGTAGCCACTTCTGCATATGGGGAACAAGGCCGCGCTGCTCTGGTTGTGCAACGGGCAACCATTGGCGGTTGAGGTCAAAGAAATAGTGGTTTGTGCGCCCCCAACCGAAGAAGCCTTTGCGCTCGCGATGCGCAGGAAATGGCACGGACACAGAGGCGCGATGGGAATTCACCCAATTGGCCATGCGGCTCGCACCATCTGGATTTATCGTTGTGATAAGGATTACGACGTTGTCTTCCAACATGGCCGCCGTCGCCGCGTCTTGGGCTGCAGCAAGATGGTAAAGCATGAGGGGGAAGCTGTCGTAGGAAGACGGCTCGGATCCGTGCACACCATAGTTGATCTGATGGACGCCAATGTCGACGCCCAGAGAATCTTGGCCGCCTCGACGAAATCAGATCCGGCCGCGCCGCGGTCTTGGGCGGGCAAGCTCCAGGC